>CAYQPI010000103.1:0-4286 GCA_964419405.1 uncultured Flavobacteriaceae bacterium | reverse complement strand
CCAACAAAATCGTGTTCAGCTTTTTGAGAAATAAAGATCATTTCTTCTTTTGACAGACTGAGATCAAACAATTCATTCAAACCAAAAACAATGGCATTTTCAAGAGCTGCCGATGAAGAAAGACCAGCTCCGTCAGGAATATCACCTGAAAAGACCAGCTGAAATGGCTGCAGAGGTTTACCTGCTTGTTGAATGCCGTGCAGTACACCGAGGATATAATTTCGCCAGCCACCGTTCTCAAGGGCCTCTATTTGATCCAAAGAAAATGAATAGGTTTCATCCATGTCTAAGGCAGTTATGTGGCATTGATCATCATTACTTGTTCCGAATGCGGCGTAAATTCCTTTGTCTATAGCTGCCGGAAATACAAAACCTTCATTATAATCTGTGTGTTCGCCAATCATATTTAGCCTGCCGGGAGAAAATATCATTAAAGGGGTGGTATTGTTGCTTTTTTTATATCGAGAAATTACATCATTTGGGACTGAATTTTTCATGCTGCCTGGTTGGAATTATAATGGCTTAAAGGTAGTAGAAATAATTAAATGTACAACATACATTTAAAAATTAGTATCAAAAATCAAATGACAAATGACGTTGTTGTTTCAGGGGCTCTTGATTTTTCTTGATCTTATAGAGAAAGGCACCTTTTTTTGATTGTGTTTTATCTTTTTGCCCTGTTTTTTCGATCAGGTCTAAGGACAGCACTTTTTTGCGAAAATTTCTGGCATCCCTTTTGGTTTGATAGATGCTTTCGTAGAGTGCCTGTAACTGCGGAATGGTAAACTGATCGGGTAAGAGATTAAAACCAATGGGCTCATGTTTTGCTTTTAATTGCATCGCTGCTATCGCATCTTTAACCATGGCGCCATGATCGAGAATCAGTTCAGGGATTTCATTGATATCAAACCATCTTGCGTCAAAATCTTCAACTGAGCGAATGGCCATTTCATCAATACGAATCAAGGAATAAAAGCCTACAGAGATCACCCTTTCTACTGGGTCTCTTTGAACCTCCCCATAGGTTTTGAGCTGTTCTAAATAAATATCACTGAGGCCTGTAGATTCTAATAAGATCTGTTTGGCACCATCAATGATAGAGAGGTCATTTTGTAAAAATGCGCCAATGAGCGACCAACGACCTTGCAGCGGTTCAACTTTTCTTCTGAACAACAATATTTTTAAACTTTTTGAGTCAAAACCAAAGATGCAGCAATCAACAGCCACTAGAATCTTTTGATGCGTGCTATAACTCAATTGAGGGTTGATAAGTTTCATGAGACACTTTTATATTTCCTGTTAAAAATAGGCATTTTTGGCTTGTCTAAACTAAAATATTTTACAGAAATATTGACTTAAGACCTGAGAAGAGGGATGGTAGCTGAAGGTTTTTACAAGGATGGTGACATGATTGCTGACGGCCTGTTAAACATGCTTTTGGTGATGTGTCTGAAGGGCCGTATGTTGAGTCACAGCATTTTTAGCTGTATTCTTTTTAAAGCGCTTTTCAAGAGTTTTTAGAAATAAATGAACCAGTTCTTGGGTAGTTTTGTGATCTTCTATCATGCGTTGTGGTTTATACCACAAGAAGTCGAACAAAGTCTTCTGGCCTTACAACTCGATAAATCTTATGCCAGCATTTTTGAAATAAAGAACAAGAGCATTTTTTCTACCTCTTCTTTTGGCAATCCTTTTTTACTGATATCCGTTAGTCGGGGCAGGTGATCAGCAAAATAAAAATGATTGTTGGTCATTTCGTATAAATTACTCGCCAGCGCATGCGGATACGGAAACTCAGGTTTGATCTCAAGAATTACTTCGCCCACCCTTGAGACAATTTCTTTATAGTTCAGAAAGAAGCCTTTTTTGTTTTCTTCATCAACACTCTTGGTGTGATAGACCTTTGTACTCTCAGCAATCACTACATTATGCAGTGAAGATTCGTTGACATAATCAATGGTCGGGTTTTCTTCGCTGATGGAGACAAAGGTGTGAATGATGATCTCTAATTTGCGTTTGGGATCTTCGATATTAAAGGTCTTGATCTGGATCATATAATTGAGCCACTCCCAATACCAGGAGACCAGGTAGGTCAGCAAGAGGTGTTTATTTTCAAAATATCTATAAATAGATGCCTCCGTAGACTTCATTTTTTCGGCCAGTTTTTTAAAATTAAAGAGTTCAAAACCCAGTTCATCAATTAGAAGAATGCTGTGTTTTATAATTCTTTTACCGAGTTCAGACTGTTGAGGATCTTTTAAATAAAGGCCTGGATTGAGCGTAATACTAATGTTTACAGCCATTTGTTAGATACTTTTCATGCTTTTGTATGTCAAAGTTAAGTAATTAATACTAATCGGTTGACAATTTTTAATAATATTATAGCTTAAACCAATAATAGTAATACTATCATGTACATTTATTTGTTATATTTGTGCACTTAAATCATAAAAAGAAATGGAAAAAACAGGGATTTTTAGTAATTTGAAGAGTGACTTTCCGGCGAGTATCGTCGTGTTTTTTGTGGCCTTACCACTGTGTTTGGGTATTGCTTTGGCAAGTGGAGCTCCTCTATTTTCGGGCTTGATTGCTGGAATCATAGGTGGTGTTGTAGTTGGGGCCCTGAGTGGCTCGAATATTGGGGTGAGTGGCCCGGCAGCCGGTTTGGCAGCTATTGTATTGACTTCAATTGGTACTTTAGGAGGCTTTGAAAATTTCTTGGTGGCGGTTGTGCTAGGTGGAATTATTCAACTAATTTTTGGATTTTTAAAAGCAGGGGTTATCGGTTATTATTTTCCTTCTTCTGTGATCAAAGGGATGCTGACGGGTATTGGAATCATCATTATATTGAAACAAATTCCTCACTTTTTTGGTTATGATACAGATCCGGAAGGTGA
The DNA here is from genome assembly GCA_964419405.1 of uncultured Flavobacteriaceae bacterium. Lineage (GTDB taxonomy): Bacteria > Bacteroidota > Bacteroidia > Flavobacteriales > Flavobacteriaceae > Lutimonas. Next base: position 1,389 of record CAYQPI010000103.1, on the reverse strand, counting down.
TTTTGCTTTTTTTCAGGTAGACGGTGAAAATACCTTTTCTGAGATTTTTAATACAGTGAATCATATACAGCCAGGTTCGGCTCTGATTGGTATTATTGGTCTTGCCATATTGTTGTTTTGGGATAAGGTACTGGCTAAGAAGGCAAAAATCTTTCAGGTAATTCAAGGACCTTTGGTAGCCGTAATGGTGGGTATTCTGTTTTTTAGTTTGACCCAGTCGAATGCTGTTTTTGGTATCTCGTCAAGTCATTTGGTAAGTGTGCCAGTGCCGAAAGATGTTTCGTCATTCTTGTCACAATTTAGTTTTCCAAATTTTGCTGCCATCTCCAATCCTGAGGTTTGGGTTGTGGCCTTTACCATTGCGCTAGTAGCTAGTTTAGAGACCCTGCTTTGCGTGGAGGCAACTGATAAATTGGATCCACATAAAAATGTAACTCCTACGAATAGAGAACTGTTGGCTCAGGGAAGTGGTAATATTATTTCTGGTTTGATCGGAGGTTTACCAATTACCCAGGTAATTGTGAGAAGTTCTGCCAATATTCAGTCAGGAGGACGCACTAAAATGTCTGCGATTATTCACGGTTTGTTTTTATTGGTTTCAGTGATCTTGATTCCTAATTTGCTCAATAGAATTCCTTTGTCTGTATTGGCAGCGATATTATTGATCGTCGGTTTTAAACTGGCAAAACCTGGATTGTTTAAATCGATGTATGAATTGGGCTGGAAACAGTTTGTGCCATTTATGGTGACCGTATTGGGTATTGTATTTACAGATTTGCTTGTTGGTATAGGAATGGGATTGTTAGTTGGTATTATCGTGATCTTGATCAAGAGCTACCAGAATTCTCACTTTTTGCACAAAGAAGGAGAAGATGTTGATGATGGTAAGATAAAGATGACCTTGGCAGAAGAGGTAACGTTTTTTAATAAAGGGGCAATTTTGAAAGAATTAGACAGGTTGCCTCATGATTCGTTTTTAGAACTGGATGTGACCAAAACGAAATACCTGGACAATGATATAATTGAAATTTTGGATGATTTTATGCATAAGGCTCAGGAACGAAATATTTCGATCAAACTTATTTCACAGAGGGGAATTGTTGTGAATCCTGAGAGTTTTATCGGATTTTTTAAGAAACCAAAAAAAGCAAGTTAATATAAAATAAACACGGATATGAAAGCACAGACCAAAGAAACCCAAGCGGCCTTGAGCCAGGATCAGATTCTCGATCTTTTAAAAGAAGGTAATGCACGTTTTTTAGAGAACAAAAAGTTAGACCGAAACTTGCCGCAACAGGTTCAAGAAACTACCGGTGGGCAATTTCCTTTTGCTACAGTTTTGAGTTGTATCGATTCAAGAATTCCGGTAGAAACAATTTTTGACCAGGG
>CAYQPI010000102.1:0-5063 GCA_964419405.1 uncultured Flavobacteriaceae bacterium | reverse complement strand
GTATCAGGAAACTCAATAAAAATTTCCGCGACTGCATCAAGATTTTTAGTTGCCTCAGGCGTCAGATCTGCGCTGTCAAATCCGAAATTGACACCACTTTTATCATCAAAAATAATTTGAATTCCTTCTCCTACCCTTTTTACTTCTGCTCCAGGTACCGCTTCTTCAATTTTATCGGCCTGCTTATCCATATGGTTTCCGATAAGGCCACCTGCAGCCCCACCAATGGCAGCTCCAATGAGGGCACCTCCAATATTCCCTCCTATAAGACCTCCTACTAGAGCACCAGCGGCGACACCAATTCCTGCGCCTCTTTGAGTTTTATTAGAATTCTGTATCGCGGTACAACTCAAATTCAATGACAAAATCACTGCCAATGACAATCCATATATTTTTATTTTTTTCAACATAGTCTATATTTTTATAAGGCAAAATCTTCCGAAACTTTGGTATAGGTCAATACGACATCGAATTCCTTACCTTCATAAGTTGTTTTTACACGCATCAACATGGTGTTTTCCTCCAAAGAATCTATGGTTGAACGATAGCCTCGATTTGCAGAGTCGATGGGTTTGTTTTTTTCATCCACATATTTAAACTGGAACTGGTAGGTACCATCGCCAGGCTCATAAAAAGACCAATGAATACGTGTTGCAACTGCTTCACACTGAGAACCTTGCTCTATAGCATATTTACCCGAACCATTGTTAGGAATAAACACCCATTCACTCCCTTTAAAACAAGCTGAGTCAGCCATATCAAAGAGATTCGCTTTGTACAAACCTTCTTCACCAACAAACTTGATATTGGTAATCTCCCAGGTTCCTTTTAAGGTTTTCTTACTTGGTTTGGCTTCTGTATTGGACTGTGTTGAACCACAGGCACTGGCAAGCAATAGTATACATGTGAATAAAAGTAATTTTTTCATCGGATAGGTTTTATAGTTTTAATTAAGATTCTCAAATTTACGAAATAATTCCTTCAAAAACCTTCGGGATCACTATCAATACGCCAGCAATTTTTCCAGCATTGTTTCAAATTTTTGATTTGGCAAGTAGAGTGCTTCTAGATTTTTTGCAAAAGGAATCGGCATATGAGGAGCTGCAACCCTCATCACAGGTGCATCTAATTGTTCAAAACAATTTTCCACGATCAAGGCAGAGATATCTGATGCAATCCCACCAAAAACACTATCCTCCTGTAAAACAATCACTTTTCCCGTTTTTGCCACCGACGAATAAATGGCTTCCTCATCCAGAGGCATCAAGGTTCTCAAGTCAATCAAATCTGCTTTTACCTTCAGCTTCTCAAGGGTCGCAATGGCCCAATGAACCCCCGCACCATAACTAATCACGGTCACATCTTCTCCTTCTTGAACCAAGGCAGCCTTCCCTAAAGGAAGGGTATAATACCCATCGGGAACGTCCTGATAAACCGAACGGTACAACTGCTTATGCTCAAAGAACAACACCGGATTAGGGTCTTCAACCGAGGCACATAGTAAGCCTTTTGCATCATCGGGAAAGGCAGGATAGACCACCTTAAGCCCTGGAGTTTTTGTAAACCAGGCCTCGTTGGTTTGGCTGTGAAATGGTCCTGCACCAACACCTGCACCACACGGCATGCGCAAGACGACATCGGCCGGCTGCCCCCATCGATAATGTGATTTAGCCAATAGATTTACGACAGGATTAAATCCTGAACTCACAAAATCACTAAATTGAAGTTCAACAATGGATTTAATTCCCGCAACAGATAAGCCATAGGCAGCCTCAATTATGGACGATTCACAAATCGGCGTATTTCTGACCCGGTTCTTTCCAAAGGATTCTAAAAACCCTTGTGTCACTTTAAAAACACCCCCATATTCAGCAATATCCTGCCCCATAATGACCATGTTCTCGAATTTCTCCATGCTTTGGTACAAACCCTTAGAGACAGCATCTACCATACGAATATTGGTGCATTTCTCTTTAGAAGGAACAAGCTCTAAATCAAAAGCTTGAAACACATCACTTAATTCATTATCCAGATCCGATTGAATTTCTTCTTCATTAAATACCAAGTCTAAATTATCACTTATTTCATGAGTAAACTCCTTTTTAATCACAACCTCATTTGTTTCAGACAGAATATGGTTTTCTCTTAAAAAAGCCTGAAAATTCTCCAAAGGATCTTTTAGGGCCCATTTTTCAAGGATTTCTTTGGGCACATATTTGGTGCCACTTGCTTCTTCGTGACCTCGCATTCTAAAAGTCTTGAATTCTAAAAGCACCGGTCTTGGTCTTTTGCGAAGACTATTAGCGAATTCACGAACTTTTGCATATACCTCGACAATATTATTCCCATCGATGATATGACTTTCTATACCATAGCCCATCCCTTTATCGGCAATATGCTCACAATTGAACTGCTCAGATGATGGTGTTGAAAGTCCATAACCGTTGTTTTCAACGCAAAACAATACCGGTAGATTCCATACTGAGGCCACATTTAAAGCTTCATGAAAATCACCCTCACTGGTAGCTCCCTCACCGGTAAAAACAGCAGTAACTTTTTGCTCATTTTTCAACAAGCCTCCAAGCGCAACACCATTAGCCACACCCAATTGGGGGCCTAAATGAGAAATCATTCCAACGATATGATACTCCTGAGTACCAAAATGAAAGGATCGATCCCTGCCTTTGGTAAAACCATTAGCCTTGCCCTGCCATTGAGAAAACAGTCTGTTTAAGGGTATTTTTCTAGTGGTAAAAACCGCTAGATTCCTGTGCATAGGCAATATATACTCATCCTCTTTCAAGGCCATTGCAACTCCTGCAGAGATTGCTTCCTGCCCCATCCCTGAAAACCATTTCGAAATTTTTCCCTGCCTTAGCAGAATCAGCATTTTCTCTTCGATCATCCGCGATTTTAACATCGCCTTATACAGATCGATCAGTTCTGCATCCTTTAGTTGATAGCCGCTATAATCAAAACTCATAGAGTAGTAAGTCTAAATATGAATTGTATATATGAATACTCAAATATCGAATAATTTATCATTATAAAAACCTATTACATAAAAAAAATCCTCCTCATTACAATAATAATGAGGAGGATATAATTTTTTGTCTTGACTTTTACTAAAAGGCGATTTCCTTAAAGATCTGATGCATCAACCTTTTCTTGTCGTTGATCACTTCTTCCAATGAAATTGATGTCTCAGTGCGTTTTATGCCGTGAATCTTATCTAGCTTAAAGATAATTTCTTTAGCATGCATCGTATCTTTCGCTCTGATCTTACAGAAAATTGAGAATTTACCAGTTGTTAAATGAGCTACAGTAACTTCTGATATCTTTCTTACTTCATCTATAACCATCTGTGTTGTCGAAGAATTTTCTAAAAACAAACCAACATAAGCTATAAAGGTATAGCCCATTTTGTTATAATCGACACTTAGCGTAGACCCTTTGATCACACCTTCATCCTCCATTTTCTTAACCCTTACATGTATTGTTCCTGCAGAAACGAGCAGGTTCTTAGCAATATCTGTAAAAGGCGTTCTTGCATTTTCAATCAAGGCTTCTAAAATCTGATGATCAAGTTCATCCAATTTGAATTTTGACATAAGTATTTTGTTTTGTTTAATTTGCAAATATGATAAAAATTTGTAAATTAAATACGCTTTTTATTAAAAAAGATTGCCTTTTTATGGGCTTTATTTAATTAAATCTATTTTTCAACCAATTCTCCGCAGCATTTTTATCTTCAAAATCAAGGTGTTCACCATCAATGATCTGATCTGCCTGATAATCACTTAAATCCATTAATTGATCAATACTTGGCTCAAAAACAATCAAATCATCTTTCCGCTTCTCTATAAACAAGACTCCAATATCAGTTTTCTCATTGGCAATAATTGCATTTTTATAAATCACATCGAGGTATTTTTTTTCATTATTAGGAATTTCGAGATAATCCTGATGATTATCAATATCCCTGCCGGAAGCAATAAACCTCAAACCTTCCAGAAGGGCCAAAAAGGTAGTTTTTCTTGAAATCTCCCTACTATAATCACCTTTGGCATGTCCAGACTCAATTAAAATGGTATTATGCCCCATTTTTTGAAAGTTATCTCCTGTTGCCGTTGGATAAAACTCATCTGTATACCTGCCGATTTGACCGGGAATCACCTCTTGCAACAATTCATTGATAGAGGCAATTACGGTCATTGTCTTCTTTCTTGCCGCCGTAAGTGATCGCTCTTCATCTATTGAAGGGGCTAAAAAAGACATGGTTGCCGTTCTATTCTCTGGTCCCACACTAAATATCACTCGCTGATCATGTAAATTGAAGCAATATTCAGGATTTATTTTTTTCAACCAGAATTGCAACAGCTGACTTTCTTTGGCCTTTTTATCAATAACATCCCTATTCAGATCAATCGACTCAGCATTCACTCTTGTATACGCCACAGCGCCATCTGGATTTAAAATAGGAATACAATGCACCGTTACTTCATTCAAAATATAATCAGCGAGAAAGCGATATTCTTTCGGGTCTTTAAAAAAGTTCAACACATCCAACAGGGCACGGGTACCCGTAGACTCATTCCCGTGCATTTGAGTCCAGAGCAATATGTTGACCTTTCCTTTTCCAAAAACGATCTTATTAATCGCTCGCCCCTGAAATGATTCTCCAATAATGCTTAGATCAAAATCGTTACCTAAGTCATTTAAAAAGGGACTTATTTGCTCCAAAGTTATATAGCGATGATCATAACCAACCACCTTGTTTTGATCATGCCATCTTACGGCTTTTTCTGAATCAATTTTTTTCATTTCACAAATGTAAACAATTAGTTATTTACAATTGTAAACAATGAAAAACCCTCTGTTTGTTACAAATGTAAACAATCAACCTCATCTTGTCTTGAGGCACGCTCAAGTGACTATAAAATAAAATTATTCGAATTAAATTTGTAAAATACAACATTGTATATCAATATTTAATATTAATTTATTTTAACTCAAACTTTAATAAAAATTACAAAAACAAAGACATATTGACATTAATTTTA
>CAYQPI010000101.1:0-10579 GCA_964419405.1 uncultured Flavobacteriaceae bacterium | reverse complement strand
CGCTCAAGTACAAAATCACCTGGAATAGGTTTTGTTTATTTCAACCTTGTCCAAAAACAAGTTGAAAAATAGAGCGGGAGACCGGGCTCGAACCGGCGACAATCAGCTTGGAAGGCTGAAGCTCTACCAACTGAGCTACTCCCGCTTTAATAATTTTTACCTTAAACAAACTTGTGGGGAGAGCAGGATTCGAACCTGCGAAGGTTTCCCAACAGAGTTACAGTCTGTCCTCGTTGGCCGCTTGAGTATCTCCCCTCAATTTTACTATTTTTTTCAAAGATCTGAGCCGATGGAGGGACTCGAACCCACGACCTGCTGATTACAAATCAGCTGCTCTAGCCAGCTGAGCTACATCGGCTTTTTTACTTTATAAATTCCTAAAAAAACGTATCAATTTGAAATTGTCTTACAAGGAACTTCGCATAAAAAAACAAACCGCTTTTTCTAACGGTTTGCAAATGTAAAAAGTTTTATCAGTTCTACAAAACTTTTTGACTATATTTTTAAATTATTTTATGCTCGTAATTTTTCTTTGCGTTTAACTAATTGTCTTTTAACGGAATCTACTGCCAGACTGGCTGCTTCTTCAAATGTCTTCGACTGCTTTTTGGCAACTATATCGATCCCCGGAAGATTCATTTTAATGTCAACCATTTTATTCTCTTTCTCGCTTGTGCTCTGAACCTTTAAAAAAACTTCTGCTCCTATAATATGATCGTGAAATTTTTCCAGATTATTAACTTTCTTTTCGATGTAATTGACTAAATCCTGGCTAATATTGAAATTAACAGACTGAACAGATATTTTCATAAGTTAATAGTTTTTATTGCTCCTTGGATGAGCTTGATTATACATGATTTTTAAATCCTTCAAATTACTGTGAGTGTACACCTGAGTAGAAGCCAAACTGGAATGTCCAAGCAATTCTTTTACAGAATTCAAATCAGCACCTTCACTCAATAAATGTGTCGCGAAAGAATGTCTTACTATATGAGGACTTTTTTTCACTTTTACAGAAACCTTACCAAAATATTCATTGATAATTCTGTACACTAATGTCGGATAGATCGGTTCTCCCTTTTTCGTAATAAAAAACGAGTCGGTTGCAGATCCAATTTCTGACTTTAGTAATTTGTATTTTTCTAACGTACTCTTTACTGACAAAAGTAAGGGTAGTTGTCTTTCCTTATTCCTTTTTCCTATCACTTTAACAATACTTTGTGACAAATCGATTGAGCTGTTTTTCAAACTAATTAATTCGGCCCTTCTCATACCCGTGGTATACAGTAATTCAATGATCAGCTTATCTCTTATCGATTCAAAATCATCGGCCTGTTCAAAAAAATGAAGTACCTCACGCATCTCTTTCTCAGAAAACGGAACATTAACTTTCTTTTCAACCTTTAAGGCTTTGTGTTTTTTTAAGGGATGCTCCTCTATTTGCTTCGATTTTAATAAAAAATTAAAATAGGATCTCAAAGAACTAATTTTACGATTTATGGACCGATTGGAAATATGATCTTCCACCAAAGCAACTATCCAACTACGTATCAAAGGATAGGAAGCCTGAGAAATCTCCTTTACATCAAATTCGCTTTCACAAAATTCTTCAAAAGAGCTCAAGTCTTTCTTATATGCCGTAATAGTGTATGGTGAGTATTTTTTTTCGCAATCCAGATAGCTTATAAAATGAGATATACTCAAAATCGTTCTCTAGTTATCATTAAAAAATAACATGGTCTCTGTGTTTGAAAAACCGATGCCGCTCCTTTCAAAAATACAAAAAATACCTCATAAACTTCAAGAATATTCAAAAAAAAAAGCCCTGCGACTGCAGGGCTTTATATCAATTTAAAAGGTACTATCCTTTTTCTTCTGTGGTTCTAATAGCCTGAACATATTGGGCTTTTTGAATTTGCTTTCTTCTAACAACTGAAGGTTTCGTAAATTCCTTTCTTTCGCGCAACGTCCTCATTGTCTTCGTTCTATCAAATTTTCTCTTAAAACGTTTTAACGCTCTATCTATATTTTCACCATCCTTTACTGGAATTATCAACATAGTTGGGCACCTCCTTTCATCTGTACTTTAAGTTTATTTTTTGGGCTGCAAATATACAAAGAAAATGGTTGAAAAAAATTTATTACCTTTAATTTTTATTCTATCCCCCAAAATGAAACAAAAGTTTAGATTTTTTTTCATTGTTCTTGCAGGCCTATCATTTATAATCGTAGGCTTTTATTTTTGGGCTTCATCTCCAAATTTAAGCCTCAGTGACTACAATGAAACTGGAACATATGAGTTCCCATCAGAAGTAAATAACAATGGTACTTATAGTATTATCAGCTATAATATCGGGTATTTGAGTGGAATGACCAATAACCTCCCGGTAGAAAAGCCCAAATCACTTTTCGATCTCAATTTGAATAAGGTCATTTATGAATTAAAAAAAATAGACGCAGACATTGTCGCCCTGCAAGAAATAGACTACGGATCCAAACGGTCTTATTTTATAGATCAACAAAAAGAACTGGCGAAATTAGGTTATGGGTTTTATGGCAAAAATATTAATTGGGATAAAAAGTATGTTCCCTTTCCTTACTACCCTTTCTCGATGCATTTCGGCAAGATTCTTTCTGGTCAATCTGTTTTGAGCAAATACCCTATTCTTCAACAAGACCGCATCGCGCTCAAAAGGAATTTGAACAACCCTTTTTACTATGATAGTTTTTATATTGACCGCCTGGCACAAGTGGTAAAAATTAAAATCGACGACCAGTTTCTGATCATCATAAATGTACATTTAGAGGCCTATGACCAAAAAACGCGAAAAAAACAGCTACAGCAGGTTAAGAGCCTTTATATTAAATACTACAAAAATTTTCCAACGATTTTATTAGGGGACTTTAATAGTGACATTCACTTTAAAGATGCTGGAATAGAATTGCTCCTAGACCTACCAGATACAGGTTGTGCAGCATTTTCGCGCGAAACGGCTGAAAACACATATAGTTCAGAAACACCAACAGAAAGGCTTGATTATATCTTTTACAACAAAACCTATATCAAGGAACTGGATGCTAAAGTTCTAGGTTCTTTTGAATTGGCATCAGATCACTTACCTTTACTAATGAAATTTAAATTTAAAGATCAGTTTTATGCAAGTTTTAGACAACAACCGAACCCTTGATGCCAAAGAATGGGCACTAACAATTTTTATATCATCACTGCCTTTAATTGGGATAATTATGCTATTGGTATGGGCATTTAGCGACAATGCTAATATTCATAAAAAAAACTGGGCAAAAGGAACGCTGATTCTCTGGCTTATTGGATTTATTATTGCCTTTGCATTCTTGTTTTTATTCGGTGGAATTGCAATACTCAGCCAACTATTCAATTAAGAATCAAGGATCTTAGTCTTTTTTACCAAAAACACGTTTAAACCAGGATTTTCGTTTCTCTTTTTTTGCCTGTCTTTTGGCTTTTTTCGAAGCTTTCTCAAAGGTGGTATTTTTATCTTTAAAAATATCATCAAAGAACTTTTCTATGTCAGAATCTTCTATAAAATCAGGACAGGCCAAATACTCTGAAGTATCTGTAAAATTATTCTTTAAGAGATAATCACGTTTCAATCGAGGATTCCTTTGTACTTTTTGCAATGTTTTTGCCACGATGGGCAAGGCCAATGTACTCCCTGCTCCGTTAGCACCACTGTTAAAATGAATCATAGGATAACTTGCTCCTACCCGGGTCGCCAAGACCAGATCTGGCGTATACCCTACAAACCAGGCATCACCATAGTCTTGTGAAGTACCTGTTTTTCCAGCTATCGGGCCCGAAACTCCGTATACAGATTTCATTGAAGCACCAGTTCCTTCTCTCACCGCTTTTTCAAGAATTCCTGTTAGTGCAGAACTTGTCAGGTCTGAAAGCACCTGCTCTGCTGGCCTTTGCTCTGGGAGTTTATACAAGACCTTACCTTTCGCTGTTTTTATGGATTTGATCATAACAGGCTCGATTCTTTTCCCGGAATTGGCAAAACCTGCATAAGCGATAGCCATTTCATAGAGACTCGCCGTTGTCGTTCCTAAAGCAACGGAAGGATTATATTCCAGGGGTTGTGAAAAACCCAAGCCATTCCAAACATGTTGTAATTCTCCAAAATCTTGTTGAAAAAACAAGTTTACGGTTGGGATGTTCATACTACGTGCGAGTGAGGCCGATAATGAATATTTACCTCCCAAACTTCGATCATAATTTTGAGGCTCCCATCCTTCAAAATCTTGCAATACAATTGGATCATTATCTAAATACTGACAAGGTCGGGCTCCTTGCTCAAGAGCTGCAGCATACAAAATCGGCTTAAATGCTGAAGCCGTTTGCCGTTGTGCAAAAATTTGATCATAGGGCTGTGTTCTGAAATCAATGCCGCCAACCCATGCTTTTATCTTTCCATCCTTCGGGTTGATAGCAATAAACCCAGCATGCAACATCGTCAAACTTCGTTTCAGACTATCTCTTACGCTGATTGAATCTGAATAAAAACCATCCCAAGAAAACATCTCTCTAACCTTCTTTTCATCGGCCCTTGCATCGAGTTTCAATCTCTTTAATTCACGGGAAACAAGATCGTTTAACTCTTGCCTATCATTGCCCTTAGTGTATTGACTATACAGCCTTGCTTGCATTTTTGACAAATGAGATTTCATAGCAGACATGGCATACAACTGCAGCTGATCATCTAAGGTCGTCTCAATAATTAAACCACTTTTATTTAGATCATAGACTGTATCTGCCTCACGATTGATGCCCTCTATTAATGCTGTTGCCTCCTTTTTGATCTGCACCAGAAAATAGTTGGCCCTACCTTCTGACTGCAAATTCGCATAATCTAATTTCAATGGTTTTTTCTGGAGCTCCTTAAGACCGTCTGATCCTAAATATCCGTACTTTTCCATTTGTTCGAGTACCGTATTACGTCTGACCAGGGCATGATCTGGAGATAACCTTGGGTTGTAATAGGTGTTTGCCTTTAACATTCCTATCAATACAGCTGATTCTTCTGTTTTTAAAACAGATACGCCTTTGTTAAAAAAACGATGTGAAGCCGCCTCAATGCCCAGAACATTTTCTCCAAATGGGACGGTATTCAGATACAAAGTGAGTATATCTTCTTTGGAGTATATTTTTTCAAGACGGGAAGCCAGAATTATTTCTTTGGTCTTATTGACAGGCATCGATAGAAAACCATATGACTTCCTTCCATACATATTTTTGGCCAGCTGCTGCGTAATAGTACTGCCTCCACCTGCATTCTGCTGTAAAATGATGGATTTCACCAAAACTCTGAGCAAACTTCTTGAATCAACACCTTCATGATCAAAATATCGGGCATCTTCTGTGGCCACCAGGGCATTGATCAGATCCTTTGGAATTTGATGATACTCTACATTGGTTCGGTTGTCGGCAAAAAACTTTCCGATTATTTTCCCCTGGTCTGAAAGCACCAAAGAAGCTGTCTCATTTTTAAACTCCCTGAGTTCTTTCTCAGAAAAAACATGACCAAAAACACCCAAATAGACAAAACCTATGAATAAGCCTAAAAACAGTATCGCCAGAAGCAACAACTTACCAATAAATACAAAAAGCTTTTTTTTCATAACAACAGCAAAAACCAAACACTCAACCTGGTAATTATATGGGCCTCTCTTAGTTTTTCATTACAACTAAGGTTGCAATATAACCGGTTAAAATGTTCCATTCTTTATCAGCCAACACCACTCCATTCTCATTCAAGACTTTAAATTCTGCAGTATTCGGACCTGAAGATCCTTGATTCAATGCCTCAATATCAATTCTGTTAAATCCTTCCTTTAATTTAATATCTATCGAATAATAACCCCCTTCAAGCGTAATACTTCTTCGTATTACTTCTTCATTGACATATAATTTCACCCTGTCCCCATCTACATAACTATGGTCGCGACAAATAATTCGGATTGAATTTGAATTCGTTTCAATTTTACCAAGCTCCAAAGAAGTCTGAAATTTTTGAATGCTCACATTTTTCCCATTCCAATACTTAGAAACCAATACATCTTTATCCGCCTGACTCAGATCACGCATACTTCGGTTTCTTTTCTTAGGTATAACACTATATTGAGGGAACTTATCGGCAATATCTTTGAGATTTCCGAATAAGGTGACTGTTTCAGCTTTGATATCTTCCCGATCAGTATTTTGAGGAGCCATTTCAATCTTATTGCTGTTGTCAGGCTGGTACTGAAACACATCCGTTTCTTCGACAGTATTATTATCTATCTGGGCAAACGACACTGACGTAATAAGAAAAAATGAAATAAAAAGTAACCTCTTCAAAAGCTAATAAATCAATTAATAATTTTTCGGGCGGCAAATTACAAATTAAAGACTATCTTTTTACTAAAAGTTTATTAAAATATCTGTTTGCTCTAAGGCTAGGACTGCTCTTTTTTGTAATTCCTTTGAATCTTCTTTATCGCATTATCAATAGACTTGTCGGGTTCTATCACATTGAGCTCACCCCAAAACTCAGGATCGGTAAAGCCAGAAGTTTTATCTGTTAATATAACGCTTCGTTTCATTCTATCTCTACTCTTCACACTAAGACTCTCATCATTATCCTTCCAATCGGTAATGGCCATTTCTATTGCTACGTTATACACAGAATTAAACAATTTTTTATCCCATTTAATCTTAAAAGACAGTTCAATACGACTGTAACTAAAATGCCATTTACCATTGGTATCTTTATAGTCTACAATGTAATTGGTATTCATCGGAATCACATCGGCATTGTAGGGTTTCTTTTTGACAAAGAATTTTTTAGCCTCACTAAGATTTTGCAAATTCAGACTAAAAACTGCCTTGACAAGGGCATATGATTCTGTATCGATATACAACTTCCCTTTATAAAATGGCTGTACCATGGTCGGTTTTTGAGAAAAATCAATCACATAGACATTTCTGTTGTCTAAATTCATCATTTTATCAAATTTAAACCTGTAGATATCAAACATCTCAGCAGAGAAAAACAACTCTTCATTTCTGATCATATCCATACTCAGATTGTTGTATGGCCCTCCCTGCAATTTAATGACGAGGGTGTCAATTTTCCTGTAATCTGTGCTCTTTCTTGACTTCTCTAAGGTGACATAATCACTTCTTGTTCCTCTGGGCTGTTTATAAATATCCACCACAGCTTCTGATAAGGAGGCATATGTCTTTCTTTTTTTGATAGATTCTCTATAAAATGCTTTTACAATCGTAGATTCTCCGTAGGAATTTATCTTTCGCTGATCAATAACTTTTCGAATCACAGATATAGGGTCAGCTTCTACTAGATTCACATCAGGCAACTTTTCAAAAGATTCTTCCATCAAGACCTTGAGTTCCTCATTTCCAAACGAAGCCAAAGCAATAATTTTGTTCTGATATCCTAAATAACTAATAATTAAATTTTCACCGGCCAGGGAATTCGGCACCTTTACCAAAAAAACCCCATCCAAATTAGAAATGGTCGAAATGTTAGAGTTCGATACCGATATTGAAGCATACTCCAAGGCCTTTTTGCTTTTTCCATCAACAACAACTCCCTTGTACTCTGTAAAGCCAGCAGCATCTCCTTCCTGAGCCTCAATGGAGGGCTGCACCAGTAAAAACGCAAGGATGTAGATGCAACTGGTAAACAACAATCCCAAACGATTATTTAAGGTATTCATAGTCAATCTCATGATAACAAATTTTAAGGAATAATTCAACCATTGAAAGTAACCAATAATGAGCAATTATAAAAGAATTTTAACTTAAAATAAGCTTCACACTTACGGTTAATACGCTTTTAATTAATTTTATGGATTATTGGGTTAAATGCCTTTGACGCAATCAAAACCTGATCTCCGATTTTTAGTCCTTCCGCCTCCTTATCATTGGCTATGACCTTTACCAGATCCTTGCCAATAAGCACGGTAACGATTACGATAAAATCTTGTTTGACCAGCCTCATCACCTCACCTGTAAACTGAAACTTGGCATTTACTCTGTCATTGGTAAACATTGCTGCAGGATCTCCACTTCTACTGATCTTACCTTCATCCATTTCAATCATAAAATCAGACAGCCTGATAATTTCCGAAACATCATGACTAATCAAAATAGTAGTGAGTTTAAATTCGCGATGCACCTCAAGAATATACGATTGTAATTTGACTCGCATCCTGTGATCCAGGGCAGACAAGGGCTCATCTAACAAGAGCATTTTAGGTTTCCGCACCAAGGCCCGTGCCAAGGCCACGCGCTGTTTTTGGCCTCCAGATAAGGTATTGGGTTTTCGATCTTGAAGCTGCCCTAAATTCATAATTTCGACTAATTGCCCTATGATGTTTTTCGAGTCAGATTTTCCTAAACCATAGAGCAGGTTCTCTTTGACCGTCATATTTGGAAATAAGGCATACTCTTGAAAAACCAGACCAATATCTCTGTTCTGGGGAGGTAAAAACACCTTACTCGTAGAATCTGACCATACATCATCTCCCACGCGAATACGCCCCTCTTCAGGCTTTAAAAGCCCAGCAATTAAGTGTAGTAGCGTACTCTTCCCAGCACCTGAAGCACCGTAGATCGTCGTTAATTTACCTTGCTCAAGCTTCGCCTGAACATTGAGAAGCATTTCACCTGATGAGGACCTGAGCCTTTTTTTTACATCTATTTCAATCATGCTCTTTGTATTTATTAAAATAACCTCCGTTTATCAGGTAAACCAATAAAAGAATTAAAAAAGTAATTCCAAATAAAATCAGTGAATAGGTATTGGCAGCATCATAATTCAAACTTTCAACCTCGTCATAGATCGCTATCGATGCCACTCTGGTTTGGCCAGAAATATTCCCTCCAATCATCAAAACAACTCCAAATTCGCCAATGGTATGTGCAAAGGCCAAAATCACTCCAGTAATTAAGGATGGCTTCATATTGGGCAACAATACTTTTGTCAAGGTCGTAAATCGACTTTTTCCCATACTATAGGAGGCATTTTTAAGTGCCGACGAAAGGTTGGCAAATCCGGCTTGAATCGGATGAACCATAAAAGGCAGGCTATAGATCAGGGAGCCCAAGACCAATCCTTCAAAAGAAAACACCAATTTCAAGCCCAACCACTGATCTAACCAGTTACCAAAAGAATTTGATGGGCTAAATGCTAACAGCATATAAAAACCAATTACGGTAGGCGGAAGCACCAAAGGCATACTCACCAAAGTCTCTGCTATGGGTTTGATTTTTGATCTGGTATTGGCCAGCCAATAGGCAAGTGGAATTGAAATAATCAACAATAATACCGTGGTGATAAAAGCCAGCTTAAAGGTCAATATGAGCGGATTCCAATCTATCATTTTGAGAGCATCATTTCATTGGTTTTAATCATTGCACTGAGCTCTAGCCCAACAGAAATGTTCAATTGTTTTACCGCATTTGTCGTTATGATCGAACTAATGAATCCTAAATCCGTTTTGATAGTAACCTTTGTCAACAGCTCATCTGATTCGATACGATGGACTTTTCCTGGCAGCTTATTTCTCAAACTGATCCCACTCATATCTCCAACCCCGAGTATAACTTCTGTTTCTTTAAATATTACCTTTACCTCATTATCGATCTTCAAAAAGTCTGCAGTCTCTGGAGTATCAATCAAAATTGTTGAAAAAATCGGACCTCCCAGATCCACCTTTACAATAGAAAGATCTCCATTTACTTTAATACTTGATATGTTACCCTTGAGAATATTCACTTATTCGATTCTATCGTATCCAAACTTATGCAAAATATTTCGGCCTTCTAAAGAAAGAATAAAATCTCTGAATTGTTTGGCCTCCTCACTATATTTTCTTTTATTTTTCAAAACAACCATCGCCTGAGCCATTGGCTTATAGAGATGTTTATCAATTGATTTCCATGACCCCTCATCTTGCATATGCGCAGAGAGCACCACAGACTTCGATGTAAATCCTATTTCAGCTGCCTGAGAAATAATAAATTGATTGGTCTGTGAAACGCTTTCACCAAACACTATTTTGGAGCGTATGTCTGCATAAAGGTCTGTATTTTCGATTACTTCCATAGCAGCAACCCCATAGGGTGCAGTTTTAGGATTTCCCATCGCAATATGCCGTACCCTGTCTGATGTCAACACTTTTAAATCGGGCAACACATCATTCTTAACTGTCCATAAAACTAAATTCCCATAGGCATATATTTCAGGCTGGTCAGTCGTATAACCTTTTTCAAAGAGTTCATTGGGATACTTGATATCTGCCGATAAAAACAAATCGAATGGAGCTCCTTCCATTATTTGAGCTGTTAGTTTTCCACTTGAACCCAAAATGACTTCCGATCGTACTCCTGTTTGTCGCTCAAAAGCATCCACCAGCTCATAAATGACGAATTGCATATTCGCTGCTGCCGCTATTTTAAAGGAATCTTTATGTTCTGAATCGCATGATCCAAAACCTAAAACAGCGACCAGGACAATCATTAAAAGACGTA
>CAYQPI010000100.1:0-2414 GCA_964419405.1 uncultured Flavobacteriaceae bacterium | reverse complement strand
AAAGGAAGCCGCTAAAAAAGGAATTAGTGAAATTGCCTTTCCTATCATCATATCTACGGCAACCACCATTGCTGCCTTTATTCCACTTGGCTTATGGCCTGGGGTGATGGGTGAATTTATGATCTACCTCCCAATAACTTTATCTGTTGTACTGGGATCCTCACTTTTTGTGGCGATATTTTTCAACTCAGTGATGGTTTCTCAATTCATGAGTACAGAAGATAAAGATATGTCTCGGAAAAGTATTTTTACCATTACAGGAATCCTTCTTTTCTTTGGCTTATTTATATTTTTTGTAGGAGGATCTTATAAAATATTTGGTTCAATTTTATTAACGACGGCTATTTTATTATGGATATATCGATTGGCCTTGAGAAAAATGGCCAATTATTTCCAAACTAAAATTCTAACCCGATGGGAAAGAATCTATGAATGGACGTTAAAGACAGCCTTGAAAGACTGGCGACCCTATGCGATTTCCTTAGGGACAATCTTACTGTTATTTATGGCTTTTGGAGGTTTTGGTTGGTCAGTAGGTACACAAAGAACCAAGGTCGAATTTTTCCCTGACAATATTCCTAATCAGATTATTGTGTATATTGAATATCCTCAAGGAACCGCTATCGAAAAAACGAATCGGATCACCAAAGAAATTGAAGAAAGGGTTTATTCCTTTCTAAATGCCGATGAGTATTTAGACCAAGGCCATAATTTTATGGTAGAAAGTGCCGTGGCTCAGGTAGGTGAAGGAGCAGGGAATCCTCAAACCGATGGAGGTTCTGCAGCCGAAATGCCGCATAAAGCAAAAATTACGGCCTCCATGAGAGAGTTTAAATATAGAAACGGTAAAAATAGTGAACGTCTAAGACAGCAAATTCAGGAAGCGCTTGTTGGGATTTATCCTGGAGTAGCGATTAGTGTGGAGAAAGATGCCAATGGTCCACCGGCCGGATATCCGATCAATATCGAAATTGAAGGAGATGACTATGCTGAATTGATTCTTACAGCAGAAAAAATGAAGGATTTTATCAATCTTCAAAGTATTCAGGGTATTGATGAATTAAAAATCGACGTGAACCGTTCAAAGCCATCTATGTATGTCTCTATTGACAGAAGGAAGGCTGGTGAACTGGGCGTAAGTGCAGGACAGGTAGGTCAACAGTTAAGAAATTCCATTTTTGGTGCTAAGGCTGGTATTTATAAAGAAGATGGTGAAGATTACGACATTTATGTTCGCTTTAACGAACAGGACAAATACAATAAAAGTGCCATTTTCAATCAAAAAATTACGTTTAGAGATCCTGCCACCGGAAAAATTAAGGAAATTCCTGTTTCAGCCGTGACGAGTCAAAAAAACAACTCTGGATTCAGCGCTATTAAGCATAAAGATGTGAAACGGGTAGTGACCCTATATTCAGCCTTATCACCAGGATTTACAGATGCAGGTGCCATTGTGGCCAGAATTCAATCAGAAATGGAAGGTTTTTCTGACCTACCAACCGGCGTTAGAGTAGATTATACCGGACAGATTGAGGAACAAAATAAACAAATGGCCTTCTTGGTTGGTGCGTTTTTCTCAGGTCTCGGATTGATTTTCCTGATCTTGATTTTCCAGTTTAACTCAGTTTCTAAACCCGGCATCATCATGCTGGCCATTTTCTTAAGTTTAATCGGTGTATTCAGTGGTTTGGTGGCTACTGGTAGTTCTTTTGTGATTATGATGACCATGATGGGCATTATTTCTCTTGCAGGTATTGTTGTAAATAACGGAGTGGTACTACTAGACTATACACAATTGCTAATTGACAGAAAAAAGGCTGAAAAACAATTAGATGAAGATGATTACCTGGAAAAAGAAGACTTGCTCGAGAGTATTGTAACAGCAGGTAAGGCAAGGCTACGACCAGTTCTTTTGACTGCAATTACGACCATTTTGGGATTGATTCCTTTGGCCATTGGTTTCAACATCAATTTCTATACCTTGTTTACCGAATTTGACCCGCAAATCTATTTGGGTGGAGATAATGTGGTCTTTTGGGGGCCCTTGGCCTGGACCGTTATTTATGGATTGTTCATTGCAACCTTCCTTACTCTGGTGGTTGTCCCAATCCTATTTTATCTGGTCACAAGGTTTAAAATGTGGATTAGAAGTAAATCCCAACCTTCGGTTGTTTAATGATGTAATGATGTAATGATGCAATGATGGAATGATGTAATGATGCAATGATGGAATGATGTAATGTAAGGAATGCGAAATGAACATGATTTTACTCTGTTCATTTCGCATTTTTATTCGTAGAGAAGGCATCAACAGGAACCTAGCCCTTTAACATAACACCTAATTCTTAGCGCTTAAATCTTTTCTTACACCTAGAACCAGAACCCTACATTAATATACCAGAAGTCCTGGTAAT
>CAYQPI010000099.1:0-12519 GCA_964419405.1 uncultured Flavobacteriaceae bacterium | reverse complement strand
ATCATATTTCCTATAAATAATTAAGATAACCATCGTAACATGTATTGAGATTAGAGCACATATCGTCACCCATTTTTTCAGAAGAATTCTTATTTTTATGAAAAAATAGATCATGCGTATCATTATTATCGGAGCAGGTGGTGTTGGAGGTTATTTTGGAGGCAAATTGGCTGCAGCGGGATTTAACACTTGTTTTCTTGTACGCGGAAAGACCCTTAAAGCGATTAAAGCCAATGGTTTACGAGTTAAAAGTATCGCGGGTGATTTTCATGTGTATCCTGAGGCAAGTGAGGATTATGAGATCATCAAGAAAGCAGATTTAATCGTTTTGTCTGTAAAATCATGGCAAATCGATAAAATTGCAACAGAGCTCAAGCCCTTGATGAATAGAACAGCTGTTGTTTTACCCTTGCAAAACGGTGCAGATAATGCAGACAGACTTGTTGAAATATTGGGAAGAGAAAGGGTACTCGCAGGTCTTTGCAGAATTGTTGCAAAAATTGATAGCCCCGGAATTATTGATCATTTTGGCTACGAACCTGAAATTTTGTTTGGTGAAATAGACAATTCAAAAAGTGAACGAGTTCAAAGAATTCATCGCATTTTTACAAAAGCCGGATTCAAAAACAAGATATCTGATGACATTCAAAGAGATATATGGCTAAAATTCTTATTTATAGCCTCTATTAGCGCCATGGGAGCATTGACCAGAAGTGTACTGGGCGTGATGCGTGAGGACCCATATATCCGATCTGTATTAATAAATACTGCCAATGAAATTGTTTTAGTTGGCCAGGCCTTAGGAATAGATATACATGACCAGGACATAGAAAATTGCTTTGCAATTATAGACAAGATCGACTATCAAACCACCATGTCATTGCAACGAGATATGATGCAGGAAAAACCAAGTGAATTGGATAACTTTAACGGATATATCGTACGCCAAGGAGATAAGTTTGGTATTGACACCCCAACAAATGACTTCATTTATTACAGTCTAAAACCCTTGGAAAACGCAGCGCGAAACCTTCGCAGCTGACCTCCTCGCACGTGAGGTCCTCACCTCTGACCTCCTCAGAAAATGGCGGTGAGCAAACTCAATTATTCAAAAGACTCCCCTGCCATTGGGTCAAAAATCTGGGAAAAGGCAGAATCAAACGTATACAACACATTCATGGTACCGGTCGTTCGTTTTATTTGGCCGTCTTTGCGCATATTGTACTGTTCCAGGGTGCCTCGCGGGTCATTCACACGATGGCCATTGTAGTAGATTTTTTCGACAAAATCTGGAAATATGATTTGTTTGATACTCACACGATAGCGTCCTTTTATATAATCAACAGACAGAAACGCTTCATAATCGTGTTGGGCATATTCTGGTAAGTTGTTCCCAACCAGTCTGTAAGCCTTTGTTTTGGTGGAAGTAGTAAACTTTAAAATATCCAGATCTGACGTAAAGTCATTGCTCTTCAACATGCGATCAAAGGCAACCTTATCATCTATATCATACCATTTTTGCCAGACCAGCTTATAATCAATAACATAAAAATTACCAACAGAATCCATTTTATGAAACTGTGCAAATCCCTGAACCCCAATCAATAAGAAAACAATCAATAATTTTTTCATCTTCATAACCGGCTTTTACTTAGTCTTCCTGATGTAAGAAGCGTTTTTTCGCCAGGAGCGCAGCCTCTTCTTCTACGTGCTCATCATCCGGAACACAGCAGTCTACCGGACAAACTGCGGCACATTGAGGCTCATCGTGAAAGCCCTTACATTCAGTACATTTATCGGGAATGATATAATAAACTTCATCACTAACTGGTTCTTGTTCTGCATCTGCATCCACTTCCTTTCCATTGGGTAACACCACCTCTCCACTTATTTCAGTTCCATCAGAATATTTCCACTCTTCCGCAGCTTCATAAATGGCCGTATTCGGACATTCCGGTTCACATGCTCCACAATTTATACATTCATCTGTTATGATTATTGCCATGATTTTTTTAACTAAATTTGCGCGACAAATATAATGTTTACACATTTATTATCCTACATAGAATGAAGCTTGAAAAAAGAATAGAAGCATTTAGCAAATTAGGCACATTTTTGTCTCAATTTCAGCCTAATGGAATTGAGAGAAATGATACAATTGAATTGAATGATACGTTTTTTGATCCTTTTAATATGCAGATTAAAAGGGCTTCAGAATTCAATGGCTGGTTTACTTTAGACAATGTTACTGATGCTTTTTACAAATGGTCTAAACTACTGACTCACAGTAATTTAAAAAACTGGACATTAAGCTACAATTTAGAAAATGATTCCGATAAAAAAATTGGTGTAATTATGGCTGGAAACATTCCTCTTGTCGGATTTCACGATTTCTTGTCAGTGCTGATTTCAGGCCATGAGCTTATCGTAAAACAATCTAGCTCTGATTCTTATTTCCTGCCATTGATTGCCAAATACCTGGAATATATTGAACCTGACTTTAAGGGAAAAATTTCTTTTACCCAGGACAAATTAGGTGATTTTGACGCAGTTATTGCAACAGGAAGTAACAATACCGCCAGGTATTTTGATTATTACTTTGGAAAATACCCTAATATTATTAGAAGGAATAGGAATTCTGCAGCGATTCTGACTGGTAAAGAATCTGAAGAAGACCTAAAAAACCTTGGTGAAGATATTTTTAGGTATTTTGGCCTAGGTTGTCGCTCTGTATCAAAACTTTTTGTACCTGAAGGATATAACTTTGATCGTTTCTTTACGGCAATTTTTGATTATAAAGATGTTCTGAAATATGACAAGTATGTCAATAATTACGATTATAACAAGGCCGTTTACCTGATGAGTCAATATAAATTACTTGAAAATGGCTTTTTAATGCTCAAAGAAGATCAAAACTACGGATCTCCTATAGCTACTGTATTTTTTGAATATTATAAGTCTGAAGAGGCCTTATCAGAAAAATTAGCCAATGACAAAGAGTCTATTCAATGCCTTGTTGGTAATACCGACACTAAAAATATGATTGCCTTTGGTGAAACGCAAAATCCTCAATTGGATGATTATGCTGATGATGTTGACACCTTGGCTTTTTTGCAAAGTCTCTAAAATAATTACTCGAATTTCGTATCCAGCTTGATATAATCAAGTAATTCTCTTTTTACAGACTCATCTTTGAATTTACCTCCAAATTCAGAAGTTACGGTACTGCTGGCGATATCGCTTACCCCTCTTGAATTCACACATAAATGTTTGGCGTCTATAATACAGGCAACATCATCAGTACCTAAAGCTTCCTGAAGTGCCTGAACAATTTGCATATTCAGCCTTTCTTGTACTTGTGGACGTTTGGCATAATACTCAACAATACGATTCATTTTTGAAAGGCCAATGACCTTTCCTTTTGAAATATAAGCGACATGAGCTCTTCCAACTATAGGCAGTAGGTGATGCTCACAGGTTGAATACAAGGTGATGTTTTTCTCAACCAACATCTCCCCGTATTTATAATTATTATCAAAAGTTGACAATTTTGGCTTTCTTTCAGGACTTAGCCCTCCAAAAATCTCCTTGACAAACATCTTAGCCACACGCAAAGGAGTTCCGCTCAGACTGTCATCAGTCAGGTCCATTCCAAGGGTATGAAGAATATTGGTGAAATCTTTTTCAATCAATTTGATCTTCTCCTCTTCACTCAATTCAAAGGCATCCTCTCTAACAGGATTTTTAGCTGAACCTGAAACATGGTCATCACCCATTTCGTCAATAATTTCGTTTAACTTACCGTTTTGTCCTTCAAACATTTTCAATTGCGTTTAGTCTGCAAAAATACAATATTGCTGTGAATAATACTCTTTTATGCTCCGATTAGTCGAATTAATTCTTCCTGATTACAAGATATTTGCTCACCAGTAGACATATTCTTTATTTTAAATATTTCATTGGCAATCTCATCATCACCCACTAAAATAACGAAGGGAATTTGCTTGCTGTTGGCATAGTTCATCTGCTTTTTCATCTTCGAGGCACTTGGATACATCTCTACTCTCAATCCCTTATCTCTCAGAAGTTTGACAGTTTTCATTACATGACTTGCTTCATTCTCACCAAAATTAACGAACAAGGCCTGAGGTCTTGGATTTGGGGCGTTCTGAAATAGATCAAGTTCTTCCATCACCAAAAATATTCTATCCAGTCCAAAAGATATTCCAACTCCACTCATGTTTTTTAAACCAAAAATACTTGTAAGATCATCATAACGACCACCACCACCAATAGAGCCCATTTCTACCCCATTTGCCTCAATTTCAAATATGGCTCCTGTATAATAGTTTAAGCCACGAGCAAGGGTCAGGTCCAATCTCAGGCTCGAACTACGCAAGCCCAAATTATCTATCTGCTCCATCACAAATGACAATTCATTCACTCCTTTAATTCCTTCCTCTGAATCGGCAAGCATTTTCTTTAAAGAGGCTAATTTTTCCTGGTTCGATCCCTTGAGATCCAATAATGGCATTAGTTTATCAATTGCTGATTCTGAAATCTCTTTCTTTCTCATTTCCTTTAGTACACCCTCAACACCTATCTTGTCTAGCTTATCTAAGGCAACGGTAAAATCGATCAATCTCTCTTTGGCACCAATGATATCTGCTATACCCGCTAATATTTTACGATTATTCAACTTGATCACTGTATTTCTCAAACCCAAATCTGAAAAAACAGCATCGTATAATTGTACAAATTCAACTTCTTGCCAAAGACTATCACTTCCTACGACGTCTGCATCACATTGAAAAAACTCTCTAAATCTTCCTTTCTGAGGCCTGTCTGCCCTCCAAACAGGTTGTATTTGATAGCGTTTAAAAGGAAAAACAATTTCATTTTGATGTTGTACCACATACCGTGCAAAAGGAACCGTCAAATCATAACGCAGCGCCTTTTCTGATATTTTTGATGTGATTTTCTTAGCATCCCGCTCCTGATATACCCCATCATCCACTTTTCTTAAAAAGTCCCCAGAATTCAAAATCTTGAAAATCAAACGATCTCCCTCTTCTCCATACTTACCCATCAAGGTACTTGAGTTTTCAAATGAAGGGGTTTCAATTGGCTCAAAACCATATAATTGAAAATTCTTTTTAATGGTATCAAATATAAAATTCCTCTTTGCTAACTCTATCGAGGAAAAGTCTCTCGTTCCTTTAGGAATACTGGGTTTCATCGTAAACTGTAATTAAATTGACATTACCTGAATGACTCAAGGTTTTTTATGCGCTGCAAATATCCGAAATTATTTCTTTTAAATATCTTTTTTTGAGACTATGACAATCAAAAGAAGATTTTTATATTGCAGTGTATATGAAAGCGATTCCCTCCCTCCTTTTAATATGTCTTCCGCTGCTGTTATTTGGGCAGTCACAGCAGGTCCGGTCTGAAAACGGACAATGGGTATCTATTGAAAAAGTACTTCAAAAATATATTCAATTTCCATCCCTGTCTGAATCAGAAAAAGAGGCAGGTACCTATCTAAAATCCATTTGCAAAAGCAATGGCTTGTACATATCAGATTTTGGAAATGAAAACGGTCAGTATAATTTTGCTGCCTCCCTACTACCTTTAAGTACACAAAAACCCAATATTATTTTTCTAAGTCATATCGATGTGGTTCCAGAAAGTGATAATGAGATACGAAAAGCCTACAGTGGAGAAATTATTGATGATGTGATTTATGGCAGAGGCGCGATTGACAACAAGGGAGCCGGAATTATGCAACTTTACGGCATGCTTAAGTTTAAAGAGTCAACAAAAACGCAAAACCTACCTTATAATGTAACCTTTTTGGCCGTATCTTGTGAAGAAACTCAATGTAAGGGAGGTATTCAATATGTTCTTGACAATCATTTTGATGAATTAAACCCTGTAACAGTTATTGGTGAAGGACCGTCTGAATTGACGAGCCTGATCGAGGGAGAATTTGAACATCCTGTATTTGGCATATCACTGATAACCAAACGCCCACTCTGGCTTGAATTGGTTTTCACGTCTAAAACAAACGGTCACGGATCTATCACCCCCACGACCTATGCCAATAAAGAAATGATCGAAGCCTTGCACCGGCTGACCAAAAAGAAATCCAAAATAATATATAACGATCTCAACATTGCCTTTTTAAAGGATGTTGGATCATTTCACAATGGTCCCAAAAAAGCCGCTCTTAGAAATCCAAAATTATTCAGGCCTTTCATTATTCCCCACCTTAGAGCTTTTCCTGAATTACTTTCATTATTTACAAATACCATTACCGTTACCAATCTAATCACCAATGGAGGCGCTGTGAATAAGCTATCCTCTCAGGCCATTGCACAGTTAGATTGCCGCTTATTGCCAGAAACAAATGAGATCGAATTTTTGAACTGGGTAAAGTCAAGATTAAATAATGATGCTATTGAGATTAGGGTCCTTGAAAGGTCTCCCAAGGTCAATCCTAGTCCTTCGAATTCAATTTACCACAAGAGTTTGGCAGATGCAATTATAGCGTATTATCCAAATGCCAAAACCATGAATATGTTTATGCCAAATACCAATGACCTATCCCCGTTTAGACAGCGAAATATCCCTTCTTACGGAACTATTCCGGTCTATTTCGACAAGGAAGAAGCCAGAAGTGTTCACGGCAAAAACGAGCATCTTCACTTACAGTCTCTGCATAATGGTTCTGAGGTTTTCCTGAGATTTATTCAAAACCTGATGGGCTCTTCTTCCTCTGAAAAAACAAACTAACTACCTGCCTTTCTTCTGTCTCTCCTGCTGCTCCTGAGCTTGCTTCATAGCTTCATCAAGACGTTGACGGAAAGCACTTTTTTTCTTGGCTGGACGTTTTTTATTTTCCTGAATTTGTGCATGAATCTTATCTTCATCAATTATAAAGTGCTTGATGACCAACATGATTACAATCGTGAGTAAGTTAGATACAAAATAGTATAAACTTAAACTACTTGCATAACTATTGAAGAAGAACATCATCATGATGGGCGAAAACCACATCATCATTTTCATCATCTTCTGCATATCAGGCATACCTTCTTGCTGTGGCTGCTGCATATTCATCTGTTGACTTTGTGTCATTTGCATATAAAAGAAAATAGCCACTGCTGCCAAAATTGGGAACAAACTTACATGGTCACCATAAAAAGGAATCTTAAATGGCAATTGCAGCACTTCATCGTAGGCAGATAAGTCATCCGCCCAAAGAAAACCATGTTGACGAATGTCAATATTGGCAGGGAAGAATCTGAATAAGGCAAAGAACACGGGCATCTGAATCAATGCCGGTATACATCCGCTCAACGGGTTCACTCCAGCCTTTCTTTGAATTGCCATCGTCTCCTGCTGACGTTTCATGGCATTTTCCTTTCCTTTAAACTTTTCATTGATCTCCTGCATTTCTGGTCTTAAAACCTTCATTTTTGCACTTGACAAATAGGATTTGTAAACAACAGGTGACATAATTATTCTAACCACAATGGTCATCAGAATAATCACAATTCCAAAGTTTCCGATAAAAGAACTTAAAAAACTAAATACAGGTATAAACACAAACTTATTGATCCATCTGAATATTCCCCAACCTAAACTTACGATACGATCTAATTGCCTGCCGTCATATTTACTTAAAACAGCATAATCAACAGGGCCGTAATACATGTTCATATTATAGCTCAACTCTCCATTTTTAGCCTCTAGCGGTATGTAGGCCTCATACTTTTTGGTATACACCGTATCTATATCTTCATCAACCACTAAGTTTCTTGAAATCAATTTTGCAGATGTAAATTTATCTTCAGCCAATAAAACAGACGTAAAGAACTGCTGCTTAAATGCTACCCAGTTCAAATTATTAACATCTTCTTCATCTTCATCACTCATAGCATTCATATACTCAAATGACCCATTTTCCAGATAACGCAAATCAGTATATTGATTCTCGTACTTCACACTTTTCTCAGTTCTGAAACTTTTTAGTTGCCATTCCAGGTTGATGTCTTGGCTTGTGTTGATCGCCTGATCCATTCCCTGGGTTCTAATGGCAAAATCAAGCATATAGTCATCAGGCTTCAATTCATATCGATACTCAAGATATCGATCTGCTGCTACCTTCAATTTCATAGACAATACCTGATTATCTCCATTTTTACTAAGATTCGGTTCAAAATATAAATCTTTGGTTTGAAGATTTCTATTATCCTGAGTCGCAAATGACACATTAAACAAAGCATTTTGATCCTTTATGATATATAATGGAAGTTTATCATATGTTTTATAGTTCTTCAACAGCACCTCTGTAACCTGCCCTCCCTTATTGCTAATGCTGATTTTAACCAATTCGTTTTCGATCACCGTAACCTCATCGGTTGCAGAGGCCAAACCGGCACTATAGGCAAAAGCTCCCAAGCGATTCTGAGCCTGAGCATAGGCCAGTGAGTCTGATGGATTCACCTGAGCCTGTCTTTCCTTTTCAAAAGAAGCCTCTTTTGCCTCAATCGCCGCATTTGCTCTATTGATTGAATCCTGAACCTGCTCCATTTTTTGTTTGGCCAGGTCTTCCTGTGTTGGTTGATTCGTATAAAAGTAATAGATCATAATCGCACCGAGCAGTACGAATCCTATCAAAGAATTAAGATCGAATTTTTTTTCTTCCATTTTAGTGTATTTTGTCTATCTCATCAGCGCTTTAAATTGATACATCTGACCCTTCTTTAGACAGGTTTTTTGAAATGTTCGGCAAATGTAGTGAAATAAGAGAAATTAAGATTTATAATACGCTAGAAATTATCACGAATCACAGGCCCATCAGCTATGCCTGCATCTTCTTTGGGATGAGCTTTTAAAAATCTTACAGTACGACCCACTCTTTTCTACGGCTATGTCAAGGCTATAAAACTACTTGCTTTCAAGCTTGTCTTTAAAAACAAACATCAAGACGATAGGGATGGCCAGTAGAATCACAATTAACTTATTGTTGACCAATATACTCGGGTAAAAGGCAATCGACAAAATATAACCTCCAATGGCCCCTCCTATATGGGCACTATGACCAATATTGCCCCATTGCTTTTTCATACCAAAGATAGAATACAGTAAATAGCCAACACCAAATATGTAGGCCGGAATCGGTATGGGGATAAAAAACATATATAGATTCATTCCAGGGTTTAACATGATGGCTGCATATAAAACACCCATGACCGCACCAGATGCACCTACAGCACTGTAATAGGGTTCCTTTTTATGGAAGCTCAAGGCAAACAGATTTCCTGCCAATAGAGAACCAAAATACACAGCTAAAAATTTTGGGATACCCAAACCGTTAATCACAGGATTGGCGAAAAAATATAAGGTGAGCATGTTAAAAAACAAATGGGACTGATCAACATGTAAGAATCCCGATGCCAGTAATCTGATTTTCTCTCCCTTCACAATAGGTCCTACCTGAAACTTATATTGCTCAAAGAATCCTCGATCTTTAAAACCTTTAAATGAGACGGCAACATTGGCCAGAATAATGATTAATACTGCTGGGTTTATGTTCATAAGACAGATTGCTTTATAAATTCGTTCAACGATTCAAACGATACGAATTTATCAATTATAGCTGAATGAAAAGGCATGTGTTTCATTTTTCTATAAAGAAAACAAAAAAATTCAGATATTTGACATATCAAATTGAAAGCCTTGCATTTAATCGCATACATTTTAATTTCGCCACCTCTTTGGCTGCTCTCAATACTGCCAATGAGAGCCCTTTTTATCATTTCTGACTTCTTTTATTTCTTAGTTTACCACCTAATTGGATATAGAAAAAAAGTCGTTAGAAAAAACTTGAAATTGGCTTTCCCTGATCTGAGCGAAAAAGAATTAAAAAGTATTGAAAGAAAATCATACAGACATTTTATCGATGTATTCATTGAACTCATCAAATCATTTACGATTAGCGAAAAGGAAATTTCCCGAAGACTTTCCATAACAAACCCTGAGTTATTAGATAGCTATTTTGAACAGGGTAAAAGTGTCATATTTCTTTCGGGGCATTATGCCAATTGGGAATGGGTATCTTTTATCGTTGAAAAGAGTTTAAGTTACCATATGAGCGTGGTTTATAAAAAACTGGCAAATCCTTATTTTGACGGCTTGATCAAGAGAACAAGAAATAAATTCGGGGTAACCTTTATTGCCGCCAGAGAATTCTACCCTGAAATACTTAAAAACTTAAAGAATGGAAAAATTCAGGCCTATGGTTTTTTAGCCGACCAGACCCCCAATTGGAACAAAATTAAATATTGGGGGAAATTTATGGGAATTGAAGTTCCGATTGTCGTTGGTCCTGAAACAATAGCCAGGAAATTAAATTTACCCGTTTTTTATTTTAGAACCGAACGAATTCGAAGAGGTGTTTACCAATCTACTTTTGAATTAATAGAAGAAAGTCCCAAAGATGTTCCTCTTTACGAAGTCACAGACAAATACATTGCGTCCATAGAATCTCAAATAAGAAAAGCTCCAGAATTCTATTTCTGGACACACCGAAGGTTTAAACACATGAATAAGAAGCCAGCAAAAAACTAGGAATGCCAGGTCATAAGGATTCGTCTTTTTCACAATTAAATATAATTCTATTGGAACTATCATAAATAGAAATATATTTGCCGGCAACTATGATACATTTTATTGCTTTTCTATTTATTTATCCGATCATATTTTTGATTTCAATTCTTCCGTTTAGAGTATTGTATATTGTTTCTGATTGTATTTTCCTCTTTCTTTATTATGTCATTGGATATCGCAAAAAGGTGGTGATGAATAACTTAAAGATTGCTTTTCCTGAAAAGTCTGAAGAAGATTTAAAAAGAATCATGAAAGAATTCTTTAGGCATTTTATTGACATATTCATGGAAATGATCAAGACCTTTAGCATCTCGAACGAAGAAATTCTCAAACGTTTTCATTTAACCAACCCTGAAGAGCTTGATGCCTTTATGGCCCGTAATAAGAACATACTTTTAATGAGTTCTCATTACGGGAATTTCGAGTGGTTGTTCAGCCTTAATTTAAGGGTGGATCACAATGGTTTTGCCGCTTATAAAAAAGTCAAAAACAAGTATTTTAATAATTATATTGTTCGTTCCAGAAGTCGCTTCAACACCACACTTATTCCCACCAAAAAGTTGATATCTGAACTAGATAAAAATGACAAAAAAGACATCCGTAGCGTATATGGCATGCTGATAGATCAATCTCCTAAAAAGAATAAAATTTATCATTGGACCACTTTTTTTGGAAAAGAAGTACCTGTTATTACCGGTACCGAGATGCTGGCTAAAAAGTATGATTATGCTGTCATGTATATTGAGACAAAAAAGGTAAAGCGCGGATATTACGAAACAAAGATGGAGGTGTTAACTGAAAACCCAAGAGACATTCCTGATTTTGATATTACAGACCTCTTTATGCAGAAATTGGAAGCTCAGATCAGGAAGGCACCTGAATACTATTTCTGGAGCCATAAGCGCTTTAAATTTATGAAAAAGGAAACGGAAGAAAAGAACTAATCTTTATTCCGAGTCATTAGAGACTTGCGCTAGCTTTGCACAAAGATTCTTCATCGTGTTATTGTTTCGAGCAGTGATTGGCAGGTTCAGTTTTTTTTCAAAAACTGCTCCTGACAATTTAGATCTCCCAAAACCATTTTTATAATACACATATATGATATCTCCGATTAGGTGCATTTCTTCTGAAAATCGAAGATCTGTTTTTATAGCATAAAAGTCCTCTTTCCTTGGCGTTTCCAGGAGGTGGATATAATAGAGCGCCTTTAGGTCAAGATCGTTTCGTGTTAAAAAAGGATTATTATTGTAGGAGGCTTCAAAAGAGGTTTTATCCAAGACCTTTACCTGAATATCATAGCCATAATGGTTATTTATCGAATCTGAAATATACGCCGCCAAATCCTGTGAATTGTCTGATTTCGATTGAAAAATAATATTACCACTTTGCAAATAGGTCTGTACCTGATATAATTCAGGGCCTGACAATAACTCCTTCAGATCTGCCATTTTAATAATGTTATGACCTGAAACATTGATCGATCTCAATAAGGCTACATAGGATTTCAACATTTACCCTTTCAAATTAAACCACTGATGTACCAGTTCTCTTTCTTTCGATTGGTATGATCTATGCAAAAATTCATTGCTCGGACTATCATAGGAATAATCTTTTGACCAGTCTTCAAAATTTTCAGCTAGTTTTTTGATGGCATCACACATATATCTCACTTCCTCATCTGTTGTCGTTGGATGAATGGACATTCGTATCCACCCCGGTCGCTCAATCAGACAGCCCTGGTCCATTTTTTCCAACAGATCGTGTGATTGTTGCTGATCAACATGCAGCAAAAAATGTCCATAGGTTCCTGCGCAAGAACAGCCACCTCTTGTTTGAATA
>CAYQPI010000098.1:0-3851 GCA_964419405.1 uncultured Flavobacteriaceae bacterium | reverse complement strand
TAAACTAAAAATCTGAATTCCATATTTTTCAAATAGATTCCATATAATAGCATCAATTGATTTCTGCTTAAGTGTTGTCAATACTAATTATTATGAGATTTTATAGCTAATAACTTATACTGCTCCGCCCTTATCACTCCCATTTTTCTTTAAAAACAGAAGCCATTTAAGGCAGAAATTTACAATCCCCAAATATAATTTTTTCAATGCAGTTTCAGGCCTATTAAAACTTGATTTTTATTAAGAAATTAACAACTCATTAACATGCGAGGAATCAATGGTTTATTCCAACAAAACATGAACTACTTGACATATTAAGTCATTAAGTGCAAGAAAATAATAAAAAAAAGCAATTTTATGAGACTAAAAAGACCAAATAAATCCGTTTTATAAAACATACAACAGCTGGTCAATGGTGATTCTAAACCAACACCCACCCCATCCCCATCACAATCCCAATCCCCACAATCCCCTGCAACAAAGTAGCCACAGTCTGAGTTTTTAAAGCGGTCTTGGTATCCATTTCTGTGAATTGAGCCACCACCCAAAAGAAGCTATCATTGATATGCGATACGGTCATGGCGCCTGCTCCTATGGATAAGACAGCAAGGGACCTGCCAAAAGATGAATCGAGACCAAAACTCTCTATAACAGGGGCGACGATTGCCGCTGTGGTAATAATGGCCACCGTGGAAGAGCCCTGTGCGGTTTTAAGAATGGCTGCAATAATGAACGGCAATAACAGGCCTAGTTCCATTCCAGAAAATGTTTCTCCAATAAAATCACCAATTCCTGTGGCTCTCAATATAGCACCAAAGGCCCCGCCTGCACCTGTGATCAAAATGATGACGCCAGCCTGTTGCAGTCCTTGAGCTACCCATTGGGAATGAGTTTCTTTTGAATTCTTTTTACGCAATTGAAAAGCCAGAGTAACCCCAATAAACAATGCTATGACGGGATGTCCGATAAATTGTATAAAATCAACCAAACGACTTTGGCCAAAGGGATGGCTGGGATATGCGGCAATGGAGCTTAGAGCAATTAACACTATAGGTATCAACAAAGGAGCAAAGGAGGTAGAAGTTTTCGGAAATTGCCTCTCTTTCACACTCTTATCAATAAGCTCTACATCAGTCACTTTTGCATTTCTTCCTATATATTTCGCCCAAAACATTCCCGTTATAGCCACAGGAATAGCAACTACAAACCCCAACAAGATTACCATACCCAAATCTGCATCCAAAGCAGCAGCTGCGGCAAGCGGACCAGGAGTAGGAGGCACAAATACATGCGTCGCATATAGTCCGGCAGCCAAAGATACTCCAAGTATGACCATGGGAATATTGGAGCGCTTGCTAATAGCCTTCATTAAAGACGAAAGAATAATAAAACCTGAATCGCAATACACAGGAATGGAAACGATAAATCCTGTCAGATTCATGGCCAGTGCAGAATTTTTCTTACCCACCTTTTTGATCACCCAATTGGCCAGTGTCATGGCCCCTCCACTTTTTTCAAGGTAGGCGCCTATGATGGTTCCAAATGCAATAATGATTCCGATACTTCCCAAGGTTTTACCAAAACCCTCCATGAGCACTTTGCTAATATCAGCTCCAGACAATCCTCCAACAAAACCCATGACAATTCCAGCAGCTAACAAACTTAAAAAAGGATGGATATTGAATTTTGATGAGGCTAGTATCATCAAAATAACAACAAGAACAAGTGAAATTAATATCACCATAAATCGGATTTATTTAAAATGGTTTGTTTGTCTAACAGTGAGGGCTTCGGAACCACATGACAATTATAATATTGAAAAAAACATTAAGTTCCGAAACCCTCACTCAGATCTCCAATCCCTGACTGCCAGCAGGTCCAATCTCCAATCTCCAATCTTAAATCTTAAATCGATTATTTCCCCTACCCCATTCTCTGCAATTTCACTGCAAAATCCGTCGCCATTTTGTCTAAATAAGATTTCCCATTCGCAACGGCGTCCTCAATATTTTCTGCCTCCAAAATCACCGAGGCTGAATAGTGAATTCCCATGTTTGACAGCGCATCCTGAGGAATACTTATGCGTCCGCAAAATGCGGCCACAGGAATATTCTGTTCTTGTGCCGATTCTGAAACTCCTTTCACAGCTTTTCCGGTTAGGGTTTGAAAATCTAATTTTCCCTCTCCTGTAACGACCCAGTCTGCCCCTGTGATCTTTTTATCAAACCGTATCATTTCTTTGACCATTTCTATACCAGATCTCAAATCCCCATTGAGAAAAGTCAAGGCTCCGGCGCCCATTCCTCCGGCTGCTCCCGCACCATAAATATCATGAATATCTTTAAAAAAAGTGTCTATCAACACTTCATTAAAGTCCCTTAATCCTTTGTCTAAAAATTCTATTTCTTCCTTACTAGCACCTTTTTGAGGTCCATAAACATAGGCTGCACCTTCTTCACCATATAAAGGGCTGATCACGTCACAGGCCACTTCAAAATCAGTTTGCATCACACGTGGATCTACCTTATCGGTTTTGATCTCCTTGACTTTAGACAAGTTCTTTCCAATAGGTTCTACCGGCTTTCCTTCTCGATCAAAAAACTCGTAGCCAAGGGCTGCTGCCATTCCCATCCCACAGTCATTGGTCGCACTTCCACCAATACCCAGAATTATCTTCTCTGCTCCTTCATCAAGGGCCGCTTTTATTAACTGTCCTGTTCCAAAAGTAGTTGTGTGGCAACAGTTCTGCTCCTCGGGTTCCAGGCGCCTTAATCCAGAGGCTTCTGCCATTTCAACAAAAGCGATCTTAAAATCTTCATTATATAAAAAAGAGGCTTCAATAGTTCTGAATAATGGATCAAAAACCTCCATGGTTTTCTTCCCGTGAGGCACTTGAGTCTCCAATGCCGCCAAGGTGCCATCACCACCATCCGCTACAGGGGCTTCAACGATTTCAGCATCCGGTATGATTTTCCAAATGGCTTCTTTTACGATCCAACAAAATTCAATTCCAGTCAAAGATCCTCTGAACTTATCGGGGGCAATAACAATCTTCATAATAAAATTATATAAATCCTAACTCTCTAGCTTTCAGAATCAAAGCCTTATCACCTTGATCTTCTACATCAAATATTTCTTTTAAAGTTCTTTTTCTTTTTTCAATTCCTGCTATAGACAAAGGTACGATGTTTGGTAAATCTTTCATCTTCGTACCCAAAGATAACTCATAAAGTATCTGCCTGTCAATCTTATCTATATTAATATTTGTATTCATTTTCTTACGCATAAGTGTAGCCACGGTCTGGCTATAATGCACTCCTCCTTCCATGATCTTCACAATGGCATTGACCAATTCTTTTGGGTCCAAATCGTTTTTTATCAGGAAACCCTCAGGATTTAAACTGTTAAATATATTTTGTATCCGATAATTATCATTAAAGGTGGTGGCCACAATAATCTTTGCCAGGGGGTGATTCTCTCTAATTAATTCTCCCAGGTCCTCTCCAGAAAGTATTCTTCGGTCTTTGGATGCCGGCAACCGGATGTCCAAAAATACCAGATCCCAGCCCTCTTCGGTCCATGTATTGGTAATCTTTTCTTTGGCAGTATCACAATTCTCAGCAGCTTCTATTTTTAGATCAATATGTTTATGCTCTCTCATTACTTGCTGCAAAGCACTTATATAAGCATCACAGATCAATGGATGATCATCAATGATCAACACTTTATTTTTTTCTTTCATGGTATAAGATTTTGTTAGGTAATTTGACAATTATTGACACTCCTTTTCCTAGCTCTGAATCAATTTTAATTTTCGCTCCAATGCTCTTAGCTCTTGAAACCATATTTTT
>CAYQPI010000097.1:0-6635 GCA_964419405.1 uncultured Flavobacteriaceae bacterium | reverse complement strand
CACTTTTTGGAATGGGTGTATTCGAAAAGTTCTAACTGACTATTGACCTAAGCAGCCTATTTTAGTCTTTATTGTTGGATGCAGTCACAAACTGACATTTATTTAACTACCTTTGCGGCCTAAAATTCAAATACTGATGCGCTTACATAGAAATCTAGTCTTTGCCGTCATATCGGCACTCGATCTCATCTATAATGAAAAGGAATATGCCGATAAGGTAGTTCAAAAAACCCTTAAACTTGATAAAAGATGGGGAGCTCGTGATAGAAAATTTGTGGCAGAAACAATTTATGATATGGTCAGATGGAAAAGGCTTTACAATGAAATTGCGGGAACAAAAGGCCATTACACCAGAGATAATCTGTGGAAAAACTTTGCAGTCTGGGCAACTTTAAAAGGGATTTCTTTACCTGACTGGAAATATTTTACAGGAACTCCTACCAGGAGAATCAAAGGTAAGTTTGATGAATTACAAAGTATCAGAAAGTTTCGTGAATCTATTCCAGACTGGATGGATGAGGTTGGTGCTGCTGAACTGGGCAAACAATGGGATGCTGAACTCACAGAACTGAATAAACAAGCCAGAGTCATTCTTAGGGTTAACACCTTGAAAACAACAAAAAAAGCCTTGCAAAATTTACTTCGGGAAGAAGAAATTGATACTGAAGAAGTGCCAAAAGTTCCTCATGCCCTTGTACTTGTAGAACGGAAAAATGTTTTTCTGACCCAGGCTTTTAAAAAAGGCTTGTTTGAAGTTCAGGATGCTTCTTCACAATTAGTGGCCCCGTTCTTGGATGTAAAACCTGGGCAAAGAGTAATAGACACCTGCGCTGGAGCTGGAGGTAAAACCTTGCACCTGGCCTCCTTAATGGAAAATAAAGGGCAGATCATCGCTTTGGATATCTATGGTCATAAATTGGCAGAACTCAAGAAAAGAGCGAAAAGAGATGGAGTGCATAACATTGAGAACAGAACTATAGAAGGGACAAAAACGATTAAAAAGTTAAAAGGGAAAGCCGATCGGGTGCTTATTGATGCTCCTTGCAGTGGCATTGGTGTTTTAAAAAGGAATCCGGATTCTAAATGGAAACTCAATGCTGATTTCCTGGATAGAATCAGAAAAACTCAGGCAGAAATTCTGGATCAATATTCTTCTCTTGTAAAATCAGGTGGAAAACTTGTCTATGCCACCTGTTCCATACTTCCCTCAGAAAATGAAAATCAGGTAAAGGCCTTTTTAAAAAACCACTCAGAATTTAAATTGATAAAAGATAAAAAAGTTTCTCCTGCAGCCTCTGGATTTGACGGTTTTTATATGGCCCTTTTAGAAAAAGAAACTTCATAAAACCCTTCTGGCTCCTTTTTTACGTTTATTGCTATCATCGTTTTAAACAAATTGAACTAAGGGTATGTCAAGATACTAGTTTGTAATAGGTTAGTTTAAAATCATTCCTGGGTGTTATCAAACAAAATTCGATGAACATTTTATTGAATATTATTAACATTGACTGTTATTTTACAAGGACAATTGATTAAATTTGCACTTTTCAAAATCCAAAGATAAAATTAGTCTAATGATCTACTTTTTTACCCAAAATCAAACAATATTTGCGGTTTCTTCGCCTTCTGAAATTGATGAGAGCAGCATTGAAAAATTAATCTGGCTTTTTGGTGATGCCAAAAAATTATCCCAAACGTCAGTAAAGGGAAGTTTTATAGGCCCTAGAAAAGAAATGATCAGTCCATGGAGTACCAATGCGGTTGAAATCACTCAAAATATGGGTATAAAAGGGATTTTGAGAATTGAAGAATTTTTCAAATCAGACGACTCAAATCCGGTTTTCGATCCAATGATTCAACATCATTACACAGAACTGGATCAAGATTTATTTACCGTAAACATAGAACCAGAGCGCATTCAGGAAATTGAAGATATCGCCGCCTATAATGAATCAGAAGGATTGGCCTTAAGTGACGATGAGGTTCAATATTTGAATGATTTGGCACTTAAACTTGAGAGAAAATTAACTGATTCTGAAATTTTCGGTTTTTCACAGGTGAATTCAGAACACTGCAGACATAAAATATTCAACGGAACTTTTGTCATTGATGGAAAGGAGCAAAACCAGTCTCTTTTTAAAATGATTAAAAAGACCTCTGTAGAAAATCCAAATACGATCGTATCGGCCTATAAAGATAATGTGGCCTTTATTGAAGGCCCTGTGATTGAGCAGTTCGCACCAAAATCTTCAGACAAACCTGACTATTATCAAAACAAAAAAATACAATCAGTCATTTCTTTAAAAGCCGAAACACATAATTTTCCTACTACCGTAGAGCCATTCAATGGGGCTGCCACTGGTTCAGGGGGTGAAATTAGAGACAGGCTTGCCGGAGGAAAAGGATCTTTACCTTTAGCCGGAACCGCGGTTTATATGACCCCTTATTCAAGGTTATCCAAAGGCAGATCATGGGAAAATATGCCTGAGAGAAAATGGCTGTATCAAACACCAATCGAATTATTGATAAAGGCCTCAAACGGAGCTTCTGATTTTGGGAATAAATTTGGTCAGCCGCTTATTTCTGGTTCTCTATATACCTTCGAGCATGAGGAACATCAAAGAAAATTAGGTTTTGACAAAGTCATTATGCTGGCAGGAGGAATTGGATATGGAAAAGCCGATGACAGCTTAAAGGACAAACCAAAAGAAGGTGACAGTATCATCTTACTTGGTGGTGACAATTACCGAATAGGAATGGGTGGAGCTGCTGTTTCATCTGCCGATACGGGAGAATTCAATACGGCCATTACCCTTAATGCCGTACAACGATCGAACCCAGAAATGCAGAAAAGAGTAGCCAATACCATTAGAGGTATGGTTGAAGGAGAAAAAAACAATATTGTTTCCATTCACGATCACGGTGCAGGGGGACATTTAAATTGTCTTTCTGAACTGGTAGAAGAAACAGGAGGTCTGATTGACCTCGATGCGCTTCCCGTAGGAGATAAAACTTTATCGTCTAAAGAAATCATCGGTAACGAATCTCAGGAAAGAATGGGTCTGGTCATAAATGAAAAGGATTTAGATTATTTGCACAGAATAGCCGACAGAGAACGATCTCCAATTTACGATGTAGGTCAGGTAACTGATGATTTCAGGTTTACATTTAAATCTGAAAAAACCGGAGAGAAACCTATGGACTTTGATTTGGCCGATATGTTTGGCAGCTCTCCGCAAACTATTATGACAGACAAAAGTCTCGAGAGAAAATATGCAGCTCTAGACTATGATATTGCATCGGTTTATGAAGACACCAAAAACCTGCTTCAATTAGAAGCTGTGGCATGTAAAGACTGGCTGACCAACAAAGTAGATCGCTGTGTAGGTGGAAAAGTAGCCAAGCAACAATGTGCAGGAGCCTTGCAGCTCCCCTTGAACGACGTAGGTGTAATGGCACTTGATTTTAAAGGGAAAAGTGGTATTGCTACTTCTATAGGACATGCTGTAGCCAGTTCATTGATTGATGAAAGAGCGGGATCTAAAAATGCCATCGCTGAAGCTTTAACAAATATCGTATGGGCTCCTTTGAAGGATGGCTTGCAGTCTGTTTCTCTATCTGCCAACTGGATGTGGCCTTGTAGAAATGAAGGTGAAGATGCAAGATTATACAACGCTGTTGAGGCAGTTTCAGAATTCGCCATCGCCCTTGGAATCAATGTTCCAACAGGAAAAGATTCGCTTTCAATGAAACAAAAATACAAAGACGAAGAAGTTATTGCCCCAGGTACGGTGATCATCTCTGCCGCTGGAGAATGCTCAAACATTCAGGCCGTTGTTGAACCTGTTTTTAAAGTAAGAGCACAGAATAAAATATACTACATTGACTTCTCAAAAGATGCTTTCCACTTAGGTGGATCGACCTTTGCACAGATTCGCAATGGAATTGGAGCAAAAACCCCAACGATAGAGGATGCGGCCTATTTTAAATCTTGCTTTAATACAGTGCAAGAATTAATTGATAAGGGCTTGGTACTGGCAGGACATGATATCTCTGCAGGTGGTATGCTCACTACCCTACTTGAAATGTGTTTCGCTGAAAACATGCTTGGTGCTCAGATTGACTTAGCTCAGATGGATGAAAATGACGTAGCAAAACTACTTTTCTCTGAAAAAAGCGGAGTCATCATCCAAACCAATGGATCGTCAGAGGTGGAAAAAATTCTTCAAACGAATAAGATCTCCTTTACGGAAATAGGAACCGCTGTAAAGAGCAATGTACTGAAAATAAGCAATTTTAATCTTGAATTTGACATCCCAACCTATAGAGATTACTGGTATACAACATCTTATTTATTAGACAAAGAACAAACAGCCAATGGTTTGGCGGAAGATAGATTTAAAAATTATAAGCATCAGCCCTTGCAATTCACCTTTCCTGAAAACTTTTCAGGGAAATTACCAGAAATTGACGAGACGAAAGCCAGACCAAAAGCAGCCATTATAAGAGAGAAAGGGTCAAATAGTGAAAGAGAAATGGCCAATGCTATGTACTTAGCCGGCTTTGATGTAAAAGACGTGCACATGACCGATCTCATCAGCGGTCGAGAAAATTTAGAAGACATTCAGTTTATTGGTGCCGTTGGTGGTTTCTCTAATTCTGATGTATTAGGATCTGCCAAAGGTTGGGCCGGTGCATTTCTCTATAATGAAACGGCCAATAAGACCCTAAAGAAATTCTTTGAAAGAGAAGACACCTTATCTGTAGGTATATGTAATGGCTGCCAGTTATTTGTAGAATTAGAAATGATCAATCCAGATCATGAATCTAAACCTAAAATGCTGCATAACGATTCTCATAAACATGAAAGTGGCTTTACCTCGGTAAAGATTCAAAAAAATAATTCTGTCATGCTGTCGAGTCTTGAAGGATTGAATTTGGGGGTTTGGATGTCTCATGGCGAAGGAAAATTTAGTTTTCCATATGACGAATCAAGGTATAATATTGTCGCAAAATATGGGTATGAAGGATACCCTGCCAACCCGAATGGCTCAGATTATAATACGGCCATGATGGCAAGTGATGATGGTCGTCATTTAGTGATGATGCCGCATATTGAAAGATCTATTTTTCAATGGAATTGGGCCCACTACCCTGATGACAGAAAAGACGAAGTAAGCCCTTGGTTGGAAGCTTTTGTCAATGCTCGCAAATGGATTGAACAAAAATAGCCAATCATTCAATGATAGAAGGACCACTGCCCATATGAGCAGTGGTTTTTTTTACTATATGTGCTTTAAAATTTACAATTATCATTGTTTAATTGTTAGGAAAAGTAAAAATATTGCTATGTCATGCCTTCTAATTTTTAACACCTTTATTACTGTAAATCAATGTTTAACACTTAAATTACAGTATCATGAAAGCAATTATTTTTAGTTTGTTGTTTGTAGCCTTGAGCAGCCTTGGTTATGCTCAGAAAGAGATCGACTCAAAAATTCCCGAAATTGAAGTTTACGCTACCAATTATGATTATGCTCAAAAAGTATATTCTGCCGACCCAGTGGTGAATCATCTGGAAACACGAGTGGCTAATTTTAGTATTAGTGAGATTCCAAAAACCTTCCAGGGAAGAACTTTTAATTACCAAGAAAGCGATGGTACCTATATCGTGTATTTTTCAAATAGTAAGGGCACAATAGAGGCCGTATACGATGAAAATGGAAAAATCTTAAGTACCGTTGAACGTTTTCAAAATATAAATGTTCCTATTGATGTAAGGAAGGCGATATCCAAAAAGTATCCAAATTCATATATTAGCAAAGACTATTATATGGTACGATACAGAAAGGGTGAAGATGTCATTAAAAAATACAGAATTAGAATTGAACAAAATAATTCAAAAAAATGGGTAAAAATCGATGATAAGGGTAATTTCCTGTAGTATTCCTTTACATATGAATCTGAATCTAGTCTTTCAGATAAAGCACCTTTCGAACAGAAATCGAAAGGTGTTTCATTTTATAACTCGATTTTCATAAATTTTCAGCATGCATTTCACGTTCCATACGACATCCTTTTAGAGAATTCTAAGAATTGACAAAATTGTAAATCAGGTTTTTTGTTTCTTTTTCTTTGCCGCCGGGAACAAGACATTATTAAGAATAAGGCGGTAACCAGGTGAATTTGGATGAAGATCCAGTTCGGTTTTAGGATCCCCAACCCTGTGCTGGTAATCTTCCGGGTCATGCCCTCCAAAAAAAGTAAACATACCTTTTCCCTTCACTCCATGGATATACCTGGCTTCCCCATTTACATTGTTCTGGCCCATCACCAACACTGTTGGTTTGATAAGGTTTTGATCAAAAGCTGTGGTCTGTCCCATAAACCCTTTGACCAGTAACGTATGGTTTTGACATAACATACTTGGAACCATATCCCATTTAGCTGAATATTCTTTTAACTCAAAATAATCTTCTGATTTAAGTACTTTTCTCTTTCTGGTAGTATCAATATTGGAAAATTCATAAACTACTGGATTTCGTTCAAGCAGAAAATCGGTGAACGCAAAGGTACGCTCATAGTCCAATTTTTCCTGATATCCAATCTCTGACGGATCTCCGTCAAACATTATT
>CAYQPI010000096.1:0-3407 GCA_964419405.1 uncultured Flavobacteriaceae bacterium | reverse complement strand
ACAAATGCCAGGGTCTTGAAGCCCAGCACCTTGGGGTTGATCATAAACTTCGACCCGGATATTAAACCTGAGGCTTCCAGTTTTCTCAAACGTTGATGAATTGCTGCGCCAGAAATACCAACCTCTCTGGCGATACTTAATATGGGTGTTCTGGCATCTTCCATAAGCTGATTCAAAATCAACTTATCAATCCCGTCAATTTTTATGTTTTGCTCTTTCATAAATCTTGTTACATATTGTTATTGAATCTGATATTTATTTGAAGAATTAAAATAAATATAAAAAAAAAGATGTGAATTTATCACATCTTTTTTCATTATACTTTTCACTTGAAAGAATTCTTAACTATCAATCTCAAAATGATCCATAAAGGCAGTTGTGTAATTCCCTGCCACATAATCCGGATCATCCATTAATTGTCTGTGGAATGGAATCGTTGTTTTGATACCTTCAATGACAAACTCATCAAGAGCTCTTTTCATTTTTGATATGGCTTCTTCACGAGACTGAGCAGTCACGATCAACTTTGCAATCATAGAATCATAATTTGGAGGTATGGTATAACCGGCATACACATGCGTATCCAATCGCACTCCATGACCACCTGGCGCATGAAAAATCGTGATATTTCCTGGTGAAGGTCTAAAATTATTATGAGGATCTTCAGCATTGATCCTACATTCGATAGAATGCTGTG
Organism: uncultured Flavobacteriaceae bacterium; assembly: GCA_964419405.1. Lineage (GTDB taxonomy): Bacteria > Bacteroidota > Bacteroidia > Flavobacteriales > Flavobacteriaceae > Lutimonas. The sequence goes on along the minus strand of CAYQPI010000096.1, from coordinate 2,710 downwards.
TCGGATAATAATTAATGCCAATGATAGGAACTCCGGCAGCCACTTTAATTTGTTCACAGATCAAATCAAAATTTGCTATCACCTGCTCTGTTATTGGATGCTCTACCTGTATCCTGGTATTCATCTCCATAAAATAGAAGTTCCTGTGCTTATCTACTAAAAACTCAATGGTTCCTGCACCTTCATACTTAATATACTCTGATGCCATCACAGCTGCCTCCCCCATCTTTTCACGTAACTCATCTGTCATAAATGGAGATGGAGTTTCTTCTGTAAGCTTTTGATGTCTTCTCTGAATTGAGCAGTCTCTTTCAGATAAATGACAAGCTTTACCATTTGAATCACCCACTATCTGAATTTCAATATGTCTGGGCTCCTCAATTAATTTCTCCATATACATGCCGTCATTTCCAAAGGCGGCTTTTGCCTCTTGACGAGCAGAATCCCAGGCATCTTGTAATTCCTCAGGTTTCCAACAGGCTCTCATCCCTTTACCACCACCACCAGCAGTGGCTTTAAGCATTACAGGATAACCGATTTTCTCAGCTGTTTTCTTGGCAACAGAAAAAGAAGACATGATTCCATCAGATCCCGGAATCGTAGGAACTCCAGCCTTTTTCATCGTTTCTTTGGCAGAAGCTTTGTCTCCCATCAAATTGATCATTTCTTCTGTAGCTCCAATAAATTTGATACCGTGTTCTTCACAAATCTTTGAAAACCGAGCGTTTTCAGATAAAAATCCATATCCTGGATGAATAGCATCGGCATTCGTAATTTCTGCCGCGGCTATAATATTTGAGATCTTTAGGTACGAATCAGCACTTGAGGCTGGCCCGATACAAACTGCTTCGTCAGCAAATCGAACATGTAAACTTTCAGCATCAGCTGTAGAATATACAGCCACTGAACTAATTCCCATCTCGCGACAAGTTCGAATAATACGGAGAGCTATCTCACCTCTATTCGCAATTAATATTTTTTTAAACATAATTTAATCAAATTACATTAATACTGAATCACGTATAAAGCAAATGCTTTATGTAATCGTGATAGCTTATTTCTAGGAAGGATCAATCAGGAACAAAGGCTGATCAAATTCAACAGGCGAAGAGTCTTCAATCAAAACTTTCACAATTTTACCTGACACCTCTGATTCAACCTCGTTAAACAGCTTCATCGCTTCAATGATACAAACAGTATCACCTGCTTCAATAGTATCTCCCACTTTTACAAACACTGGCTTGTCAGGTGAAGGCTTTCTATATAAGGTTCCTATGATAGGTGATTTGATTTCAATATATTTTGAAGTATCCTCTTCACTGCTTGCCGCAGCAGGGGCTGCCGGCTCTGCAGGTGCAGCAGGTGCTGCCTGTACCTCAGGTTGTTGCACTTGAACTGGCATAGATACCGGAGCGGCTTGCTGAAAATAATTCGTTTCTGTTTTTTCAGCGCCAGTCTTGATGGTAATCTTGACATCACCCATTTCTAACTTCACTTCGTTTGCTCCAGATTTAGCAACGAATTTAATTAGGTTTTGAATTTCTTTTAAGTCCATAATTATAGGTTTAAATATGTTTTATGAATTATAACACCACTTAAAATAAATCGACCCCCATGAAAACCCTCCACCAAAGGCAGCGAGTATCACAGTATCTCCTTTTTTAAGTTGCTTCTCATAATCAGCTAAAAGTAATGGTAAGGTAGCTGAAGTTGTATTTCCGTAATTCTGAATGTTGAGCATCACTTTTGATGCATCGAGTTTGATTCTTCGAGCTGTCGCTTCGACAATCCTTTTGTTTGCCTGATGTGCTGCCAGCCAATCAACATCCTCATTGGTCAAATTGTTCTTTTTCAATATTTTCTCACACACATCGGCCATATTAAATACAGCATTTTTAAATACTGTCTGACCATCCTGCCTTGCAAAATGAAGTCTGTCTTTTACCGTTTCATCAGTCGCCGGCATTACAGATCCGCCTGCCGGAACATTCAGGAATTCTCTCCCCGATCCATCCGTTCTCATGATCTCATCCTGCAGACCATTTCCATCCGTAGTGGGCTCAACCAAAACGGCTCCTGCTCCATCTCCAAAAATGATACAGGTAGTGCGATCGGTATAATCGATCATTGATGAATTCATATCAGCACCAATAAGTAAGATCTTTTTGTAACGACCTGACTCAATATAACCAGCTGCTACCGATAATCCATACAGAAAACTGGAACAGGCTGATTCGAGATCAAAAGCAAAGGCATTGACAGCACCAATCTCAGAAGCGACATAGGCTCCAGTCGAAGCAGCTTGCATATCAGGTGTAGCTGTACACAAAATCACCATTTCAATTTCAGTCGGATCCAAATTGCTTTTTGCAATCAAATCTTCAGCCGATTTTATAGCGAGATAAGAAGTTCCTTTTCCTTCTTCCTTTAAAATTCTTCTTTCTTTAATACCAGTTCGTGAAGTAATCCAATCATCATTGGTTTCAACCATGGTTTCCAATTCCTTATTGGTAAGGATATAATCAGGAACATATTTCCCAACAGCGGTAATCGCAGCAGTCACTTTATTCATGTCTATATTTTTGCTGTTTTAAAAAAAAACAGAGGTCAAAAGTAATAAAATTAAGTTTGGAAGTATATCAAAAAAAGACATTTTTTGTCTATTTTTAATTAAAAACAACAAAAAAACCCTCAAAAATGAGGGTTTTTT
>CAYQPI010000095.1:0-2115 GCA_964419405.1 uncultured Flavobacteriaceae bacterium | reverse complement strand
GATCCGTATTTTTTAAACACCATTTCATGAATTCCCTGTGTCTCTGTTTCAGACATTTTAGGGTGCATGGCCTTCATCACTTCAATTTGACCCACACAGGAGATCTCAACGGCCTTTTTGATCAACTTGAGTTCTTCAGCAGTTTTCACTTCACGTAATCCCCCCATCAGTTTTCTTAATGATTTTGTATCCACAATCGTCTGGGCAGCAGCAGATTCAGCATCTATTTCTTTATCCGTAGGAACGGGAATCGTATTAACGCTCAACTTAAACTGTTCAATTAAGGCATATAAATTAGGTTGTTCATATCCCTTTTTCCTGACGTCATTTTCAAATTCCTTAAACATGACCTTATCAAATTTTGAAAAATCAATAGGGCTATCTATGAATGCCTGACCTCCATAAACGTTGCTAAATCCAAGGTCAGCTTTGGCGCCTTCAACACCTACTCCATCTCCCATATAAATTTTATACCTTTCCCCTCGTTCGTACACATACAAGGTCTCATTGTATTTTTCACCATCTTTTTCCTGATCTTCTGAAAAGATAACCAGCACCGAATGAGGTTCTTTAAGACCTGTTAAATAATAGAAGTTTGGATCTTGATGGTAGACAAAATCAACATCATTTGCCCTGTTGCGAATAGGGTTTGAAAAAAAAACAGCGACACTGTTTTCAGGCATTTGAGCCCTCAAAGCCTCTCTTCTGCTTTTATGAAATTCAGCATTCAAATAGTCAGTTGGGGTGTCATTTTGAGCATTTGTTAAAAAGACAATAAAAAACAATAGGATGAACGTAGTACATTTAATTTTCATGAGGTTTCGTTTAGTGGCTGAAAGATATGAAAAATATATGCAAATGCATGCCAATGAAATAGCTGATAAAATCGTCATACTTCTCTGCATATTTTTTAAATTAGCATAAATTTTGAATCGATGAAAAATACAGCTTTAACACATATTCATGAATCTTTAGGAGCTAAAATGGTTCCTTTTGCCGGATACCTGATGCCCGTTCAATACGAAGGAATTAACATAGAACATGAAACCGTTCGTAAAGGCGTAGGCGTATTTGATGTTTCGCACATGGGGGAATTTTTAATTGAAGGAGAACATGCCCTCGAATTAATTCAAAGAATTAGTTCCAATGATGCTTCCAAACTCGCCATTGAAGATGCGCAATATAGTTGTATGCCGAACGACAAGGGAGGTATCGTGGATGATCTGATCATCTACAGGGTCAAGGAAGAAACTTTTTTGCTGGTAGTCAATGCTTCAAATATTGAAAAAGACTGGAATTGGATCAGTAAGCACAATTCGAATCAGGCCGAAATGAAGAATATATCTGATGATTATTCGCTGCTTGCCATTCAAGGCCCTCAGGCTGTTGATGCCATGCAAAGTTTAACCTCAGTTAATCTGGCAGAAATTCCGTTTTATAAATTTAAAGTGGCCGATTTTGCCGGCATTGATCATGTGATTATATCGGCAACTGGATATACAGGAAGCGGAGGTTTCGAGATTTACTGTAAAAATAATGAGGTAGAACAGGTATGGAAAAAGGTATTTGAAGCTGGTGAAGCATTTGGCATTAAACCCATTGGATTGGCAGCCAGAGACACCTTAAGACTTGAAATGGGCTATTGCTTATATGGCAACGACATCAATGATGAGACTTCTCCTATTGAAGCCGGACTTGGCTGGATTACGAAATTCACCAAGGATTTTGTAAATTCTAATGCCTTATTAGATCAAAAAGAAAATGGCGTCAGCAGGCGTTTAAGAGCTTTTGAGCTTGAAACCCGAGGCATTCCAAGACAAGGATATGACATTGTAAATGAGCAAGGGGAGCAAATTGGAACGGTTACTTCGGGCACCATGAGCCCCAGCCTAAAAAAAGGGATAGGTCTAGGCTATGTCAATACCGGGTACACAAAATTTGGAACGAAAATATTTATCAAAGTAAGAAATAAAGTTTTGGAAGCCACTATCGTAAAATTGCCTTTTTACAAATCCTAAGTGACATCGTTTTCATATGATTGATACTTCGAAAAATAAAATACTAGCTTATGTAGATAAACATAGTATACATATATTACTTATATCCATACTATTG
>CAYQPI010000094.1:0-6370 GCA_964419405.1 uncultured Flavobacteriaceae bacterium | reverse complement strand
GTATCTCCCTATGAGTTTGATTATGCATCATTAAGTAATCAAAAAAACAGATTCACATTGATCATGGCTCGTCAGGGTGCCGTATTAGGCATTGATGAAGAAGTCCTGGAAAATGAATTCATTGTTTCGCTTCAGCAACAGAATGTTCATATTACCTCAAGCAAAAAAGTAGAACAGATCAAAATCTACAATATACTTGGTAAACTATTGATCAATTCTTATCCGAATAAAGAGGATTTTGAATTGCAAACGAATCACCTTGCTCCAGGCAATATTTTGATCATCAACGCCAGATTGGAAGATGGTTCCAGGATCAACAAAAAAATAATCAATTAATAACAGTTCCCCTCATGAATTTAGCCGCTTATTAGTTCAACTTTGAATTGATAAGTGGCTTTCTTATGAAACTGATCATTTGCAATCATCAATGATATTCAAATGATCTCTTGCTCATCTTCACGGCCCGTATTTGGTTCAGCTCAATTCTAAATTTTCCTGTTGCCATTCCATAGTTCTGTCTTTTATAAATATGGTTATCCCTTACTATATCCACGGCGGATAAAGTCATTTTTCTTAAGAATTGAAATAGTTTTGATACTACTTAGATCCAGGATCACTTCTAACAGGATCATTAGGCTGAATATAAAACTTTTACTTTCTTTGTTACACATGAACTATCAGGAATCAAAAAATCTAATTGAACTGTTAAAAAGTGGGGATAAAAAGACCCTGGAAAAAATTTATCTCGACCACCGGGAGGGGTTTATTAACTTCTCAAAAAAGTATAATGTAGATGAGCGTGATGCCATCGATATCTATCAAGATTCCATTTTGATCCTGCGCGAAAATGCCATAAACGGTAAAATTGATAACCTCAACAGTAATATTTCGACCTACCTTTTTGCGATTGGCAAATACAAAATTTATCATAATTTTCGGATTCAGTCAAAACTTGAGATCACCAACGATTTTAACTTAGTAGAAGAAAATATTGATTTTGATGTTAACCTTTATGGTCAGGATATTACTAAAGAACAACAGTTACTAAAAAAATACTATGATCAATTAGGTGATAGATGCAAAAGTATCTTAAATTTGTTCTATTATCAGGGTTATACTCTCGATGAGATCAGAACCATATTGAACTATAGTAACAAAAAGGTTTTAAAGAGTCAAAAGTCTCGATGTATCAAGCAGTTAAGGGACATGATAAATAAGCACTATGAATAACCACGATTTGATTGATCGTTATTTTGAAAATTCTCTTACTCCTAAGGAGCAGATAATCTTTAATGATTTACTTCAAAATGATACTGATTTTAATGAAGAGTTTAAGTTTCAAAAGGATTTAAAAAAGGTTATTTCCATTAACCAGCAAGAAGAACTAAAACAAGTATTAAGAAATAAAGAGGCCCACATTAAAAGGGATTCTATATTTTCTTTACTTCCTAAAAAATGGATGGTAGCAGCGTCATTTGTGTTACTTCTTGGCCTGAGCACCTGGACTATTAAAAGTACTTTCTATCCGTCAAACGAAGCGATCTATGCTGAGTATTTCCAGCCTGCAAGAAACATTGTTCATCCTGTTGTTCGTGGAGAAGAGGTCAATACCATTGAATATAAGGCATTTGTTGCCTATGAGTCAAAAGACTATTATAAAGCCATAAACCTGTTCAATTCTGTAAAAGATTCTGACAAAACCTCAATTCTATTCTATAAAAGCTTGTGCTTTCTGGCATTAAATAAGTCTGAGGAAGCCATAAGTATTCTTTCGCCATTGGCCAAAGCCGATCACCTGGTCGGTGAAGATGGAGAAATCTATGAAATGTCCAAATGGTATCTTGGTTTGGCCTATATACAAAACAGTGATAAAGAGAAGGCTGCAGTGCAATTTTCTGAAATTATTGATGACCCGACAGCAAAGTTTAAAAAGCAAGAGGCCATAGAGATTCTGAATTACCTAAAGTAGTTTCCTTCTGGATCTTAAAATAAAGAATCCGATAAGTAATGTCCCAACTAGTGCTAAAGCGATCCACCCCCATGAATATAGGAATCCTATAGCTTCAATACCATCTGTATTGCCATTCACAACGAAACCAGACCAGAAGTAAGGATGACTTAATTTACCACTTGAATTTTCCTTGAGATAGTTCAGTTTTGCGTGACGTAAGGCTTCACTTTTATTCTCGCCTTTTCGCAAGTATTTATAAAAATCAATCATTATTGATTTGGTTTCCTGATCAGGGACCTTCCATAAACTCATCACGACAGAAGGTATTCCGGAAAAGTGAAATGCCCTTGCCATACTCATTACACCCTCTCCTTTTTCTATTTTACCAAACCCTGTATTACATGCGCTAAGCACTGCTAGATTTGCCTTTGATCTTGACGCGTATATCTCAGATGCCGTCAAGTCTCCATTTTGAAATATTAGCCTGTTATATTGGGGGTTCTCATCGTCGATCTTTGCATGCATCGCCAAATGCAGAATTGAATAATTCTTGTTATTCAGGTAAAAATTCTCCTTACTCGCGTCTTTCCCAATGAGTTTTCTCCCTTTAGTTTTGGAGGCAATCCCTTCAATTTCCAATTGAGCTGATTGCAGTTGATCTCCATCATCATATTCTGGTGCAAACCCCAACCAATATTCAGGTGTTTCGTATGAAAAGAATTCATTTTTCAGCTCAGTAAAAAGCCTTACGGAACTGTTATAACTTATCACATAGTCCTTGATCAAATATTCTCCTTCCGGCGTTTTTAGGCTCTCGAAGGGTATGTAATTAAGAATGTTATCGGCCACAAAAACAATATGCTCTTTCTCCGGCCTGATTTGCTGACCGATCAAATACATATAAAGATCATAGCTTAACTCATTAATATCATCCCTTTGTGACAAATGCATTTTAAAATCTTTGTTGATCTCCACTAATTTATCCGCAATATCTGCCCTTAACAAGGTGATGGTGTCTTTCGAAATATTAAAAGAAAATAGTGATCTATCCCCCAGAAAATAGGCAATAACCTGTGTATCAGGATCCATCACTTCTTGCACTTGTTCAAGCTTAACCCGTCTGTTTCCGGAGCTTAAATTCTTAAATTTTGGGTAATTCGTTGTAAAAACATCATGAAGACTGTCCAACCGGTTACTTAAAGAAATTCTTTCATCTAATAGAGTTCGGTAGAATTTCTTATCCGGTGCATCAGAACTCTTTTCAAAATAGATATCCATTTTCACCCGTTCCAAATCTTTTATGGTGCTTTGCTCAAAATCCAATTTATCTTGCGGAATGTCTCCATAGGCTCTAAATTTGATTCCCTGTATACCGTTAAGAAGGGTTGTATTTCTATTCGCTTCTGATAATTCAAAGGCCTTTTGCAAATATGCCTTATCAAATGTCTCTTGATAGAGGAGCCAGCAAAGCCCAATATCATCCTCATAGATCCCTCTGTATTGATTGGCAAAATCTATACGAGAACGATCCGATGAAAAACTGTTTAGCATCCTTTCAATGAGGGCCATTTTTTGATCGATCAATTGATAGGCCTCATCCAGATCCGATAACTTTCTGCTTGCTTCAAAAGATTCAATATAGGATTCACTGAGTAATACAATGGCGTTAATAGCCTGTAGCGGACCGACAACCTGCGACAGATCATTTTGATTGTAATTGGCTGCTTCCAAGGTTTTATCGATCATGTCAACGAATTTAATCTGATCCTCTTGCAGTTTATACAATATGGCTAACTGATAGTAGTTTTCTGCAACCAAATCACTTTTTTCCCCATAGATGGTTGAATTGGTTTCTAAAGAATATAATAAAAGTTCCTCCGCTTTATCAAGATGAATTTTCCTGTCCAAATATAGTTGTGCCAAAAAGTTTTTTGCATTGCCTAAATACTGTCTGCTATTTATCTTTTTCCCAATCTCTATGGCTTGCTTATAATACTCCTCTGCACGATCATAATTTTCAGTAAGGACATAGGAATTGGCCAAATCATAATAGGTTTCACAAGTCCATCTATGCCATTTTCCATAAGTAGACAACCTGATTTTTAAATTTTTCTCCAATAACTCAACCGATTCATCATACTTTTCATATGCCTCCAATATATTGGCATAGGTGGTATATACGAAGGTCATATTCGGGTTGAATTCACCATAAGAGATCAACCCCTTTTCCATGGCTTTTTCTGCATATAATTCCGCCTTTGACAAATCTCCTCCATAAAAATAGATCAAGGCCATACCCACATATACATCGGAAAGAAAATTTTTAGGTGTTGCGCTCTGAATCAATAGTTCTTCGGCTTGCTTATAAAGTTCCATCGCCTTTCCTGTCTGTCCCAGGTCATCAAAAACAAGGGCTAAATTATAGGCTGAAACGGCAAGGGCATAAGGATCTGTATTGATCTTTTTTTTGATCTCATAGGACTTCTCATAATAGAAAGTCGTACTGTCATAATCGGACTCAAAATAATGATTGATCCCAATCGTGTTATAGCTATCGGCAATATTTAAACTATCAAAATGCCTTAAAGAAATAAGCAGTGAAGCTCTGGCTATTTTAGTGGATTCCTTATAATCTCCAAAGTTTTGCACGACCTTGGCTTTGGTTTGATATGTCGTTGCAAAGAGGCGTTCATCAGCATTCTCAGAACTTAACTCTTCCAAAAGGTCATCCAGAACTTTTTTCGCCTGATCGAATTTTCCTTCCCGGTTGAGTTCAGCTGCTTCCTTGTTCTTTTTAATGACATAGTCTCTCCCTATTGTCTGAGACCAGAGTAGAACAGGACATAAAAGTATCAGAAGAAAATGTAATATTTTGTTATTCACCGCCAATATCAATGCAAAATTAGCGTAAATATAAACTAAGTAATTAAATTGACGGCAGTTATACTAAGGCTTATTACTTCTATTCCTCTCTTGAGCTACTCTTTCCAGCTCCTTAAACCATTGCTCACCAAACTTTCTTTCCAGGGCCTGCTTTACAAATTTATAGACCGGTACTCCCAGCTCCTTTCCCAAACTACAAGCATCATCACAGATTTCCCAACGGTCATAATTGACGGCTGCGAATTCACTGTATTGCTTGATCCTCACCGGGTACAAATGACATGACACCGGTTTTTTGAATTCGATCTCACCCTGATTGTAGGCCTCTTCGATACTACATAAAGCCACCTTCTTGTCATCGTAAATCACATACGCACAATCGGCGCCATCAATAAGTGTAGTTTCGTGCTCCCCTAACTCTGTTGTGGTATAGAGCCCCTGATCCTCAATAGCCTTCAGACCTTCTTTTCTCAAGTATTTTTTTATAATTGGGAATATTTCTTCAAGTATGGGAAGTTCCTCCGCCTCAAGGGGTGCACCAGCGTCACCATCAACACAACAAGCCCCTTTACAGGCACTTAGATTACAAACAAATTCATTTTCAAGAATTTCTTCTGATATTATCGTTTTATCTACTTGAAACATCTCACCAAATTTTCGTTTGGCAAAAATACATTCTTTTTGACAAAGTTTTTGAGTTTATCAGATTACAGGCCTAAACCAAAGGATTTGAATCAGAGAAAAACGACCTTATAAATAAGCAGAAATTTATTCTGATAAATTAAAGCGGTATTTCTAACTTTGCCCGCAATTAATATTAAGAATCATGGAAATCAATTTTAAGGAAATTATTACTGCATCAATGATTTTGTTCGCTGTAATAGATATCATAGGAAGTATTCCAATTATTATTGACCTAAGAAAAAAGGTAGGAAAAATACAATCTGAGAAAGCGTCCCTGGTGGCGATGCTGATCATGATCATTTTCTTATTCGTAGGGGTACAGATTCTCAACCTGATCGGAATCGATGTATATTCTTTTGCCGTAGCAGGATCTTTTGTACTATTCTTTCTGGCGATCGAAATGATTCTCGGTATTCAATTGTATAAAGAGGAATCTCCGAAAACAGCAAGCGTTGTTCCTTTGGCTTTTCCTTTGATCGCAGGAGCGGGTACCATGACTACTATTCTATCTTTAAAGGCTGAATTTCATACCATCAACATCGTCATAGGAATTATTCTTAATATTATATTCGTATATGTTGTACTGAAGTCTTCTTCAAAAATTGAAAAACTAATCGGTGAAGGCGGGATCAATGTGGTTAGAAAAATATTTGGTGTAATTCTGTTGGCCATTGCCGTGAAACTTTTCACGTCAAATGTTCAAGGACTTTTTAACTAGGAATAAATGAAATTTGATGTCTTAATTGTCGGTGGAGGTGTTGCAGGAATGTCTTGTGCCTTAGTGCTGGGATCGGCTATTAATAAGCCTTATGCAAAAGATAAAAAAATAGGAATCGTAATGCACCAAAAAGC
>CAYQPI010000093.1:0-7393 GCA_964419405.1 uncultured Flavobacteriaceae bacterium | reverse complement strand
TATACTGCCTGTTCTTCACTCGTTCTGACCACACCTTTATCTCCTTCAAAAATGGTGTAGTCATACTTCCCGTCCTTATAGAATTCTGCCGCAGCACAATCCAAGGCCAACATTACATCATCACCTGCCTTATAACCCGCTTTTGAGATCGCTTTGATGATCGTATCAAGAGCATCCTCTGTTCCATCAAATGTAGGAGCAAATCCACCTTCATCTCCAACAGCAGTATTCAAACCACGATCATGTAGTAATTTTTTCAGGTTGTGAAATATCTCACTACCCATTTTGATGGCATGCGTGAAATTTTTAGCTTTTACCGGCATAACCATAAACTCCTGAAATGCGATAGGCGCATCAGAATGAGATCCACCGTTCACAATATTCATCATTGGTACTGGCAAGGTATTGGCACTCACACCACCAATATATCTGTATAATGGCTGGTTTAATTCATTCGCTGCTGCTTTCGCTGCCGCCAATGAAACTCCTAAAATTGCATTAGCACCTAATTTAGCCTTATTTGGAGTACCGTCTAGTTCGATCATGATCTGATCGATAGTGTTTTGTTCAAACACTGAGTATCCAATAACTTCCTTGGCGATTATTTCATTCACATTTTCAACTGCCTTTAAGACACCTTTTCCCATATAATCATCTCCACCATCTCTTAATTCAACCGCCTCGTGCTCTCCTGTTGAAGCTCCTGAAGGGACAGCTGCTCTACCCATTACACCATTTTCGGTGATCACATCAACCTCTACAGTAGGATTTCCTCTGGAGTCGAATATTTGTCTTGCATGAATGTCTAATATAATGCTCATTTTAATTTGATTTTAATTGTTTTTACTGATGTAAATTTACGAAATATTAAAGGTTTTATATCCTAATACTTCATTAAAGTACGATATCGTTTTCGGTGAATTCTGTCTAACCGATTATTACTTCGAAGCTTTGATCATATCAATAAACTGATCAAATAAATACGAAGAATCATGAGGTCCCGGACTCGCTTCAGGATGATATTGAACAGAAAAGCAATTTTTGTCCTTCACTCTCATTCCCGCCAGACTCTGATCGTTCAAATGCTCATGAGTCATTTCTAAAAGGTCATGTGACTCAACAGCCGATTTATCAACCACGAAGCCGTGATTTTGAGAAGTAATTTCTCCTTTTCCTGTCAGGAGGTTCTTAACCGGATGATTGATTCCTCTGTGACCATTGTGCATTTTATAGGTCGGAATATCATGTGCCAGTGCAATCACCTGATGCCCAAGGCAAATCCCAAACAAAGGAAGGTCCCTGTCTACAATCTCTTTTGCCAGTTTCTGGGCATTTTCCAAAGGAGATGGATCTCCAGGTCCGTTAGAAAGAAAATAGCCATCAGGATTAAAACTACTTAAATCTTCAAATGAAGCATCATAAGGAAACACCTTCACATAACAGTCCCTTTGTGTAAGGTTTTTTAAAATATTCCTTTTAATACCAATATCCAAGGCCGAAATTTTATAAGTGGCATTTTCATCACCCACCGTATATGGTTCTTTGGTAGAAACCTGTGACGCGAGTTCTAAGCCCTCCATAGAAGGAACTTCTTCTAATTGCTTTTTCAGGGATTCAATATCGGTATCTGTTGAAATAATCGCATTCATGGCTCCCTTATCTCTGATATACCTCACCAGGGCACGTGTATCAATATCTGAAATGGCAACAAAATTTTGTTTTTTGAAATATGACAACAAATCTTCTTCAGCATTGATTCGTGAATAATCAAAACTGAAATTCCTACATACCAATCCAGAGATCTTAATTCCCTCCGATTCTTCTTCATCGGCATTTACTCCATAATTTCCTATATGAGCATTAGTCGTCACCATTAATTGCCCAAAATAAGAAGGATCGGTAAAGATTTCCTGATAGCCGGTGGTCCCTGTATTAAAACATATCTCACCAACAGCAGTACCATCGATTCCAACTGATTTTCCTTCGAACATGGTTCCGTCCTTTAAGATCAAAATTGCTTTTTTACGTGCTTCGTATTTCATTTCTTGTAAATAATTAAGTCTGTTTTAAACTTTTTGAAAAATATAATTTCTTTTTTATTCAAAAAAAAAGGATAAGCTAAAATTTAGCTTATCCTTTTTTAGGTTCAATCTTTAAAATCAAATTTATGCTTCATCCTTATTTTCAGCATCTTGTGACTTTGTTTCTTCAGCTTTTTCTTCAACAGCTGTTTCAGCAGCAACTGCAGCAGGAGCGGCTTTTTTACCACCTCTTCTTCTTGTTGCTTTTTTCTTCTTAGCTTTAGGGCTGTAGATCTCGTTATAATCAACCAATTCAACCATTGCCATTGGTGCATTATCACCTTGACGGTTTCCTAATTTTATGATCCTAACATAACCTCCTGGTCTGTCACCAACTTTTACTGCTACATCTCTGAACAACTCAGAAACCGCATATTTATCTCTTAAATTACTAAAAACGATTCTTCTGTTATGCGTAGAATCTTCTTTTGATTTCGTAATTAAAGGTTCAACATACTGACGCAAAGCTTTTGCCTTAGCAACTGTTGTATTTATCCGCTTGTGCTCAATTAATGAACAAGCCATATTGGCCAGCATAGCTTTTCTATGTGCCGTTTTTCTACTTAAATGATTAAATTTCTTTCCGTGTCTCATCTTTCACTTGGCTATTAAAAATTTGCTAAATCAATAACAAATTTACTCCTTATCTAATTTGTATTTTGTTAAATCCATTCCAAAGGTCAAGCCTTTGTTATTTACAAGTTCATCCAATTCAGTAAGTGATTTCTTACCAAAATTTCTAAACTTCATTAAATCACTCTTGTTAAATGACACTAAATCTCCTAAGGTATCAACTTCTGCTGCTTTCAAACAGTTTAAAGCTCTTACAGAAAGATCCATATCGATCAATCTTGTCTTAAGCAATTGTCTCATATGCAATGATTCCTCGTCATAAGTCTCAGTCTTTGCAATTTCATCAGCCTCTAAGGTGATTCTTTCGTCAGAGAATAACATGAAATGGTGAATTAAAATTTTCGCCGCTTCTGTTAAAGCATCTTTTGGAGAAATAGAACCATCAGTGATAATATCAAAAACTAATTTCTCATAATCAGTTTTTTGCTCAACACGAAAGTTTTCAACTGCGTACTTCACATTCTTTATTGGCGTGTAAATAGAATCAATAAAGATCGTTCCAAGTGGAGCAGATACTTTTTTGTTCTCTTCAGCCAATACAAAACCTCTACCTTTTTCGATTGAAATCTCCATGTCAATCTTAACAGAAGGCTCCATACGACAAATCACAAGCTCAGGGTTCAATACCTGGAATCCTGAAATAAAGTTTTGAAAATCACCAGCAGTCAACTCTTCTTTACCTGTTAGAGATAAAACTACCGTTTCATTATCAGTATCTTCAATTTGCTGCTTGAAACGCATTTGTTTCAAGTTTAGAATGATTTCAGTTACATCTTCTACTACACCTTCAATCGTTGAAAATTCATGCTCAACACCTTCAATTCTCAATGAAGTTATTGCATATCCGTCTAAAGAAGATAACAACACTCTTCTCAAGGCGTTACCAACTGTTAGTCCGTAACCAGGCTCTAAAGGTTTAAATTCAAACCTACCATTGAAATCAGTAGATTCAATCATTAATACTTTATCCGGTTTCTGAAAATTTAATATAGCCATAAGTTTGTTACTATCTTTAAAGGTTATTTAGAGTATAATTCAACGATAAACTGTTCGTTAATGTTTTCTGGAATCTGAATTCTTTCAGGAACAGTAACAAATCTCCCTTCCAAGGTTTCTTGATTCCAAGATAACCACTCATATACATTTGATTTAGCTGCTAAAGAACTCTCAATGGCAGTCAAAGATTTTGACTTTTCTCTTACACCGATCACGTCACCTTCTTTTAAAGAATATGAAGGGATGTTAACGATTTCACCATTTACAGTAATATGTCTGTGTGATACTAATTGACGAGCGCCACTTCTAGAAGGAGAAATTCCTAATCTATAAACAACATTGTCTAAACGTGATTCACATAATTGAAGTAAAACCTCACCGGTAATACCTTTGCTTCTTTGAGATCTTTCAAATAAGTTTCTGAATTGACGCTCTAAGATACCATAGGTATATTTAGCTTTTTGCTTTTCTTTTAATTGAATTGCGTATTCAGATTGCTTTCCTCTTCTTTTGTTGGCTCCGTGTTGCCCTGGAGGATAGTTTCTTTTTTCTAACGCTTTGTCATCCCCGAAGATTGGTTCTCCAAACTTACGAGCGATTTTTGATTTTGGTCCTGTATATCTTGCCATCTTTAGTATTTATGTAAGGGATCATGAATTAAGGCAGTCCTTCGATGATCTTATTCCTTAGTTATTAAAAATTTATTAAACTCTTCTTCTTTTCGGAGGTCTACATCCGTTATGTGCAATTGGAGTAACATCAATAATTTCAGTAACTTCAATTCCATTATTGTGTAAGGTTCTGATCGCCGATTCTCTTCCGTTTCCAGGTCCTTTCACATATACTTTAACTTTTCTTAATCCTGCTTCATGAGCAACTTTTGCACAATCTTCAGATGCAGTTTGGGCTGCATAAGGAGTGTTCTTTTTAGAACCTCTAAACCCTTGCTTTCCTGCACTTGACCAAGAAATAACATCACCCTTTTTGTTTGTCAAAGAGATTATGATGTTGTTGAAAGATGCTGTGATATGAGCTTCTCCAACAGCGTCTACGATTACTTTACGCTTCTTTACGTTTTTTGTTGACTTTGCCATCTTGTTAACTATTATTTAGTTGCTTTCTTTTTTCCTGCTACAGTTTTTCTCTTTCCTTTACGAGTTCTAGAGTTGTTCTTCGTTCTCTGTCCTCTTAAAGGTAGACCAGCTCTGTGTCTGATTCCTCTGTAACATCCGATGTCCATTAAACGTTTGATGTTCAATTGAACCTCAGATCTCAATTCACCTTCGATGGTCAATTTACCCACCTCACCACGAATGTTGGCGATTTGCTCATCAGTCCAGTCCTGAACCTTGATGTTATCGTCAACCTTTGCTTCTGCTAAAATTTCTTTAGCCTTACTTCTTCCAATTCCAAAGATGTATGTCAATGCGATTACGCCTCTTTTATTCTTTGGGATGTCAATACCTGCTATTCTTGCCATAATTATCCTTGTCTTTGTTTAAATCTAGGATTCTTTTTGTTGATTACATATAATCTGCCTTTTCTGCGTACTATGATACAGTCGGCACTTCTTTTCTTTACTGATGCTCTTACTTTCATCTCGTGTTATCTTTAATATCTATAAGTAATTCTTGCCTTAGTCAAATCGTAAGGACTCATTTCTAATTTTACCTTATCTCCTGGTAGCAATTTAATATAATGCATTCTCATTTTTCCAGATATATGAGCGGTAACAATATGTCCGTTTTCCAATTCCACACGGAACATTGCATTTGATAGTGCTTCACTAATTCTACCGTCCTGTTCTATTGCTGGTTGTTTTGCCATAATTAATATGCTACTTTTCTTTTAGATCCTGCTTTCATTAAACCATCATAATGACGATTTAATAAATGCGCATTAATTTGTTGTAAGGTATCAATTGCAACTCCCACCATGATCAATAGTGATGTACCTCCATAAAATATAGCCCATCCTGGCTGAACTCCAAACTGCGTAATGATCGCAGGAAGAATTGCTAGGAAAGCTAAAAATAAAGAGCCTGGTAGGGTAACACGAGATAAAATCGTATCAAGGTAATCTGCTGTTTCTTTACCAGGTCTAATTCCCGGTACAAAACCTCCACCTCTCTTAAGATCGTCAGCCATTTTATTTGTAGGTATTGTAATTGCCGTGTAAAAATAACTAAATATTATGATCAAAACAGCAAACAATATATTATACCATAATCCGAATATATCGGTAAACGCAACACCTATAGCTTTGATAGTTCCATTTTCTGAATTAGCCATCAAACCAGGCACAAACATCAAAGCCTGCGCAAAGATTATTGGCATTACACCAGAAGAATTCAACTTCAACGGAATGTATTGTCTGGCTCCAGCCACATCCTGAATGTTACCGGCTACAGTTCTTCTTGCATATTGTACTTGGATCTTTCTCACAGCCGTTACTAACAACACACTGGCAAAAATAACCAAGAACCAAACTACAACCTCGATCAAGATCATGATCAAACCACCATTAGAGTTTAATCTTGATGTAGTCTCCTGCATAAACGAAGAAGGGAAAATCGCGATAATACCAATCATAATTAATAATGATATACCGTTTCCAATTGCTTTATCTGTAATTTTCTCTCCCAACCACATGGCAAACACAGTACCTGTTGTAAGCAACAAAATAGAAGAAAAATAGAACAATGGACCTGTACCTAATAAGAAAGCACTTTCAGGTATACCTAAACTTGGTAAACTTATCAAATACGTTGGAGCCTGAATAATCAAAATAGCGATGGTCAACCAACGTGTGATTTGATTTATTTTTTTACGCCCACTTTCTCCTTCTTTTTGCAGTTTCTGCAAATAAGGAACAGCGATTCCCATTAACTGAACAACAATCGAAGCAGAAATATAAGGCATAATACCTAATGCCATTACAGAAGCTTTGGCAAACGCCCCTCCTGTAAATGCATTTAATAAACCTAATAATCCGTCTTGAGTTTTATTAGCTAAACCTGTTAACTGCGTAGGATCGATGCCTGGTAGAGGCAACTGAGCAGCTAAACGGTACACCACCATTAAACCAAGAGTCAGAATTATTTTATTTCTTAGCTCTTCAATTTTCCAAATGTCTTGGACAGTACTTATAAACTTTTTCATTTAATCTATATCATTAAATAGTTACAGCTTCACCTCCCGCTTTTTCAATAGCTGTCTTAGCCGAAGCAGTAAATTTATGTACTGAGATATTCAATTTAGCTTTTAACTCTCCTCTTCCTAAAATCTTTACCAGGTCATTCTTACCTACTAAACCATTTTCCATCAAAATTGCCAATGACACTGTATCCTTGATCTTTCCATCATCAACCAATTTTTGTAAGGTATCAAGATTTACACCCTGATATTCTTTACGGTTGATATTTTTGAAACCAAACTTAGGAACACGTTTTTGCAATGGCATTTGACCACCTTCAAAACCTATCTTTCTAGAATAACCAGAACGAGATTTTTGTCCTTTATGACCTCTAGTAGCGGTACCACCTTTTCCAGATCCTTCACCTCTACCAATACGCTTACCCGATTTAACGGAACCTTTTGCAGGTTTTAAGTTATTTAATTGCATAACCTTCTATCTTATTTGATTTCCTCTACAGAAACTAAATGATTAACTGTTTTTACCAT
>CAYQPI010000092.1:0-1627 GCA_964419405.1 uncultured Flavobacteriaceae bacterium | reverse complement strand
GCTTCAATAGCTTCTTCATAATTTCCAGATTTATAATAGGCCACTCCTTTTCGCAAAGGGTCTTGATACTTTTCAGCAGCAGCTTCATAATTACCTTGTTCTGCCATTTGTTGTGCCTGATAATCTTCGGTAAGCCATAGGTCCTTAAAGGATTGCTCTTTTTTGTTACAGGAGGAGAACATCACCACAAATAGCAAAGAATAGACCACCCAACCTCTTCTAAACCATAGTAAAGCAAACAGGGCAAAAGGAATGATCAGCCAATACCCTTCGTCCTGCCAATCACTTTCCATGTCTTGGTTTTTCTCATTAAATTCCAGATTACTACTGATGGATTTGGCCAATAGTTCCATATCGCTATTGTCAAGGGTAAGCTGATTGATATGAATATGCTCCAGAGAACCTAATTTATTGATCACCTCAGCATTCAGGGATGAACGAACTGTTTTTCCATTGGCATCTTTCATCAGGCGTTTTCCTCTTGTAGCCGGCACATCTCCTCCGGTTATGGTATTCATGGGAATAATTTCGACCCTATTATTGCCATTGCTCACAAATTTTTGCAATAATTCAAAGGATTCATGGCTCAGGTCATCGGTAACCAGCAGGAGTTTAGCCGTAGCCGTTGTAACACTTGAAAGGGTGTCAGTCAATTCCAGAGCGGCCCTCAAGTTAGAACCTGGATAAGGCATCATAGATGGAGATAAGCCATCAAGGTGGGTATTGATGATTTTATAATCACGCGTTAAAGGAACGATGGTATGGGCCGAACCTGCAAAACCAATTAAGGCTACTCGTGCTTTTGGGTTTTCGGTCAGCAGATCTTTTATTTTAAATTTAGCACGCTCCAGCCTGTTGGGCTGTATATCAGTCGCCATCATACTTTGTGAAAGATCCAGCGCAATAACCAAGGGCGTTTCCAGTTTCTTTTCAGGTATGTCAGCCATTTTCCAGGACGGTCCTGCTACTCCGATTGTTGCCATAGATAAAACCAAAACAAGAAATACCTGCATCCATTTTTTCAAGGACTCGCTTCCCTTTTTGATCATATAAGGGCGCAAATGTGGTGCAATGACTTTCTTCCATTTGATATCTTCCCTGCCACCTAGTAAAGAAATGATCAACAGCACAGCCAAGGGCACAAACAGCCATAAAAACTCCGGTCTCAGGAAGTGGAATTTATCCCAATCGATATGTAAAAAATCATTCATCTCCAGACTGTTTATTTTTATACTGACGTATTAATTTTATGGTACTGAGAACCAAAGACTGAAATATGGCCATTAGTAAGGCCGCCGCAAGTGGGTAATAAAACAACAAGGTTTTTGGTTTGAACTCCTCTTCTTCGTATTCAATAGGTTCCAGTTTATTTAACTCATCATATATTTCATTGAGTCGTTCAACATCAATCGCCCTGAAATACTGGGCATCTGTCATCTCTGATATTTCAATGAGTGTTTGTTCGTCCAGGTCAGAATTTCCACTATCCGGATCTCCGATACCAATGGTATACACATGAATGGAATCATTCTTTGCCAGGTCGGCTGCATCCAATGGAAGAATGTCTGTCCCTGCATCTACTCCGTCGGTCAACAACAACATGACCTTGGTTTTTATGGTATCCTGT
>CAYQPI010000091.1:0-9913 GCA_964419405.1 uncultured Flavobacteriaceae bacterium | reverse complement strand
TACTCTTTTCCGTCTCCTTTGATATATAAAACAAAATGAGAATAGGAATCGACATCCATTTTGCTAAGAGCGCCTCTTACCATGGAAAAACCACCGTTATTTTCAGTAGAGACGGTTCCTTTAAAAACGGCTTTCTGATTGATCATACGAATAGTGCCCTCTGATAATCCGCCCATGACCCCATCATTAACAGTCCACCAATCAATGGTGTCATTTCGATCTTCATCAAAAAGAATTGCTTGAGCATTTGCTAGATTGTGCATCATAAAAACTATTAATAATACTATTTTCATTTTTCATAAATTCCAAATAGAGTATGTAATTTGTTGGTTCTATACTCAAAAATTTCTCTTAACTTAGGTTTTACCAGTACATTATGAAAAACATTACTAATAAAGGAAATCGGCAACTGGTAATGAACAATGTCAATCATCTCTGTACCTCCTTTAACTTCTTTGACAAAATGCTTATGATGCCACAAAGCATAAGGTCCAATTCTTTGTTCATCCACAAAATAGTACTGATCTTGTACATAGGTTATTTCAGTAACCCAATTCATTTTAATGCCCAGTAAGGGAGAAACTTTATAACTAATAATCTGTCCGGGAAACATTTTTTCCTCCGAAGAAGAGATAATTTCAAAGCCCATATAATCTGGTGTAATCGTTTTTAGATTACCCGGATTTGACAAAAAATCCCAAGCCTCAGAAAGTTTTATAGGTAGAATAATTCTGGAAGACAATTCATAAATTTGTCCTTGTTTCTCAAATTTCATAGACCTGTAATTAAGTGATGAATGAGTAGATCTACACGATATGTTTGAGTATTTTTTTACTCATTGGTTTGGTAATGGAAAAGTAGTAATCAATTAAATTTCCATTTTCATCCAGAAGGTATTTCTGGAAATTCCATTTGACCGATGAGTTTTTTTTACCATTCAAGCTTTTTTTCGTCAGCCATCTATACAAATCGTGTTGTTCAGCCCCTTTTACATCAATTTTCTCTGTGATTGGAAAACTAACACCGTAGTTTATAGAACAAAATTCTTGAATTTCATTCTCTGTTCCAGGTTCCTGTTCACCAAATTGATTACAAGGAACACCAATGACCATTAATTTGTCGCTATGGGTATCATAAAGCTTTTGTAGATCTTCATACTGATATGTAAAACCACACTTTGAAGCGGTGTTTACGATCAGAATCTTTTTCCCTTTGCATATGCTCCAATCAAAAACACCCCCTTTGAGGGTGTTTATATTAATATCAAATAAGCTTTGGGAATTATTATTACTCGCAACCATTTAAACGGTCACGTGCATTTTCAATCTTGACTCAACCTTCTTTTTGATTGCTGTCAATCTTTTCATAAGGTCCATCAAGTTTTGATCTTTATTCACTTTATAAATCTCATTGAGATTTAATATTAAAGATTTTGCCTCTCTTGAAGCTAAAATTCTATCATTTGTAGACTTTAAAGACAATTTTCTGCTTTCAAATTCTAGGGCTTGTGCTACAACTTCCATAATTCTGGGGGATTAAAAATTATACATTGTTATTATTACTATTCTTAGTGTCGTTTTCATTCTGACAACCTTTCAAAAAAAATGCCAAAAATTTCAACTTTACATAATAAAGATACATGATTGTTTTGCATAATTTCTTAAAAAATTCATTGTAATATCTTATGACCTAATAGAATTTATCTATATCACTCAAGGATAGGTCCTGAATCGAAGAGCCCATGCACTTTTCAGCGAATGGGCTCTTAACCATATTAACAAAAAACTCTCAATTGATGATTCATTAATATAGACTGAATATTTGATGTAATGTTAACTAGAAAGCAGCGTTTTAACAATTATTTAACCATATTTGTATTTTGGCAGTCATCCTAGTGACAAATTCAATGGCATAACCAACGACGCACCTATTGCTATCTTGTCATGGTCATAGTATTGATAAAACCTATCTGCTTTTGACAGCCAGATCAACAATGATCATGATAGGCTATTCTCAAATCAATACCCTTTTATGGTGTATACATAACGAACCCTCAAAATATCTGTTGTTCTGGGATTGGAGGTATTTATTTCTTTTTCGTATCGATAATAGATTCCTATTTTACCCGCTTTTTTAAATTTATAATCAGTTCCGAAGGTAAGCCTGAACTTGTTAAATCCATCCTCCTCATTCCTCTCTGAATGATGAAATATCTCAGCTGATAATTGAGGGTCTAGCTTCCATTTTTTAAAATCGTATTCTGTACCAACTTTTAATCTGATATATTGATCAGCAAAATCACCATTTTCATTAGTCACACCCAATTCATCCCTGTTTTGATATCTTAATCGATAGCCTAATGCCAGCCTGTCAATTTTATGTTTATAACTGGCATCCACATGAATTCTTGCATGATTTTCATAACCTTGAATCGCACCTTGATTGTCATTTTTTCGGATAAAACGAAAACCCAGTCCCAGATCAAAGTTTTTAAAAATTTCATATCCCCCTGTGAATTCAGCAAAATATCCGTCGATTACTGAAGAGTTATCTTTTAACCTCATTTGAAGCTCCATCCCTGTTTTCCATCTCTTACTGGGTTTGTATCTCAATTCGGCCGAAGTCCACGATTCAAAATCTCTTAGATCATCTTGTGCCTGAATCACATGTCCGCAAAACAACAACAAAAGCATGATGAATCCTGTTTGACGTACCCCTAGCAGTATTTGAATACGATCTGAAATGTTATTTGTCATTATAATAGTAAATAGTAATTGTGGCAACGTCTTTTAGAAAATCAACATTCCCGATTTTAATCTTATTAATATTCAATCCGGTTCTGGCTTCAAGGTCATCCTTCAGATCATCGCTTCTTTCCGGCTTTATATTTTCAATTTTTTCGTAAACAATCTCTTTGGTCAGCTCATGTCTTAAAAACATCACTCGTTCAATAATCGTTAAAGCCACTGCAACTATCAGATTTGCTCCGATTATTTCTGCATAACTCATTTTCTTATTGGCCAGAGAGTTGATAACGGATACTCCTATGACTACAAATAGATAGGTCATTTCCTTAATAGCAATAGGATCTGTTCGGTATCGAATAATACCAAAAATGGCAAATAAACCCAGCGCCATTCCTATGTCTAATTCATATTTTTTAAGGGTGAAGCATAGAAAAAACACGATGATACTAATCATGAAATAGGTGAACAGATAATCCTTACGCTTACTTGTTTCATAGTATAGATATCTGATAATATAGATCAGAAAAACCATGTTAATGATAAACCTGAAGATCATTTTATAAAAATCATCATCAAAGAGCGGAATGTTTAAGAAATCCATTTTATGTTGTTATTTTGTTAATATTCAAGAGTTTTTGTTTGAATCTATTGTATTTTAAATCCTGGTTGGTACTGACCATGCCAATACAATATTTACTTATTCTATAGGGTAGAACACTCATTTTTTTTAAATTTTTGAAAACGGGTGAGTCTCGATTCAGTCTTTTTTGCTTTAATTCAACAATAACTAGATTTTTATACTCAACCGTATCTTTATCCTTATGAAAGTGCAGATCAAGATCTATCGTAACTCGTTCTTTCAATCTTCTATGCACTAAGGTAATTCTGTTAAACCGATTTCTTAAGGTAGGTTCAATTGTATACGTCTCCTTTAGAATCTTTTCCATGAAATGGAGATGATCAAAACCTTTATTCAACATAAAACTATCTATGGACCTTCTGTTTTTGATGGTATTCCCTTTTGAGTCCTTTTGCTTAATTTCAAAAAAGAAAGAATCACTGTTTACGTAGTTTCTAATTCTAATTTTATTTCTTCTGATTTTTCTGTTGTGATGATCATGGTAAAACTTCCGTTCAGCTGTGTCAAAATATTGAGATTCATAGGCCATGATTCTTTGGTCATCAATTTCAAGAATGTCATATTCATTTTCAAGACCTGATAAAAAGGTGTCTAATTTTGACTCATTCATGATAAACTTGGTGTCCATTCTTTTCATGAGTGACACACTGTCCATTTCGGCCAAGGTAATTGGATTAAATTGCTCTAAATGAACTTTTTTTATCATTTTTTATGCTGTTTTTGTCGTTTGTCTTTTACTAATCAGGTTCTGATAATTGATAACCATAAAAGAAAGATTTTATTGTTAAAAACACAGCATCATTTTCAATAGAATTTTCAAGTATTAAATTCATATCTTGAGGTCAATTATTAAATAAATAATTCTTTCAAATTCAAATATGACAAAAAGTTTTCATCTTAAAACCAGTATTCAGTAAAATGTAGCTCATATTCTGTGAAATCAACTCGAGGATCACTGTTTGTTTTACGTCTGCATTTGAATTTAAGCATCTGTCATGATTCTTTGTAAAAACCAATAAATATAAATTATCAGAAAAAATAAATGAATATTACCTATTTTTGCGGCATTAAAATGAAAATTAAACCACTATTAAAAGGAAAAGTATGAAGAAGATTTTACTATTAGCGATGCTTATGTTTGGCGCTTCAATCAGTGCTCAATCACTATCAGAATTATATCAAAAAGTCAACCCAGCGGTGGTTGTTATTCTCACAGAACAGAAAGAACTCGTAAGTTCCGGTAAAACGACACAGACAGTAACTGCCGGTGGTTTAGGTTCAGGGTTCATGATTTCAGACACACAAATTATCACGGCTGCTCATGTAGTACAGGTAGCTGAAAAATTGAATGTTCAATTTTTAGATGGCGAAACCATTCCGGCTAAGGTAATTTCAGCCTATGCCAATGCTGATGTGGCCTTACTTGAATTAATTTGGCCAAAAAAGAATGCTGTCTCCTTAAAACTTGCCGATTCTGATCAGGCAAAAATTGGTGAAAAAGTATTTGTTGTTGGGGCACCATATGGTTTAGGACATTCACTTTCCTCAGGGTATATTAGTGGTATCATTAAAGATAAACATGATAAAAACCCTTTTACGAATTCAGAGTATATACAGACAGATGCTGCCATCAATACTGGTAATTCTGGTGGTCCTATGATCAATATGAAAGGGGAAGTCATCGGAGTTGTAAGTAATATCTTAACACAATCCGGAGGTTTTCAAGGAATTGGATTTGCCTCCTCCTCCAATATTACCAAAGAATTATTGTTTGAGCAAAAAATTCTTTGGAATGGAACTGATTTAGTTCCATTAACGGGTAAAATGGCTGAATTATTCAACTTACCTCAGGAAAGTGGTTTATTGGTACAACGAGTGGTTCAGGTATCTCCATTTGGTGTGATTGGTGTACAAGATGGAGATGTTGAAATGACCGTGAATGGAGAAAAATTGATTGCTGGTGGAGATATCATCCTATCCATCAACGGTGTTAAATTTGAAAGCACAGATGAATCACTCTTGAATATTGCGAAGGTCATGGAGATCAAAGGTGAAAATCAACCTTTGGAAATAGTAGTATTCAGAGCAGGTAAAATAGTCACACTGGGCAGGAAATAAAAAAAGATCCTTGTGCAAACAAGGACCTTTTTCTTAGTTTTTTAATTCCTTTTCATCATCCTTCACCTGAGGGTTTATTTGTTTTCCATCTGCATCAATTTCTATAATAGCGTCAAAACCAAGTGTTGACAGCTTTTCAGCAATTTTAGATTTGTCTCCAACCATAAACCAGTTCACTGCGTCTGGTTTTACTACATCTTTGCTTACTTCTGTTATATCTGCTAGCGAAAGGTTTTTAACATTTGAATCATATTTTTTATAATAGTCGTCAGGCAATTCATATTTCACAATATTCGCTAAGGAACTATTTACAGAGGCATTGGTCTCCCATTGACCTGGAAGTTGCAAAATTTGATTCGTTTTAACCTTATCTAATTCTGATTGTGTTGCAGGTTTGTCACTCACAAACTGACTCAATTCTTTTCGGATCTCTATAACAGACTCTGCCGTTTTATCAGTTTGGACAGGAGCATACACTATGAATGGTCTCTTCTCTTTATTCCCCAATACAATACCTGCGGCTCCGTATGACCAGTGTTTATCCTCCCGTAAGTTCATATTAATTCTTGAGGTAAATGATCCACCTAATATATTGATCATTTGTTCCAAAGCTATTTCTGGAACAGCGCCATATTTCTCCGTTAAGTTTCCTGCCAAGATAAGTGATTGTTGAGATTCAGGCCTATCTATGAGATACAAAGTGTTTTTAGAATCAACTTTTGGTTCTTGAAATTCAATTTCTGGAATAGCTCCTTTTTTCCATTTACCCAATGAATTTTCTAAAGTTGATTTTAAATCTTCCATATCTACATCACCAGTAACTACTAGAGTTGCATTATTTGGACGTATCCAAGTATCGTAAAAATCAATCGCATTCTTTCTGCTTAATTGACTCACTGTGCTTTTATAGCCGGTTCCTGTATATGGATTACTGTATGGATGATCTTCACCATACATATATTTATTCATAGAACGCAGTGCCATGGTTATTGGATTTGCTTTTTCCTTTTCTATATTATTTAACTGCTCTTTTTTTAATCTCTCAAATTCAGTTTCAGGAAACGATGGATTCAGTACAATATCTGCAAAAAGAGCTATGCTTTCGTTCAAGCTTGGTTTTAGGGTATTCAAATAAACATTTGAGTTGTCCTGACTAGAAAATGTTGAGATACTTGCACCAAGCAACTCCAATTTCTCACTGATTTCTAGAGAATTGAGATCTTTAGTTCCTTCATCCATTAAATTCATGGCCAGGGCTGCTGTTCCTGGTGAGGATAAAAAATCTGTTTTGTAACCTGCATCGAACATCAAGTTCATAACAACAGTAGAAGACCCTTTTCGTTTGGCTAGAACAATATTCATTCCATTAGATAATTTCGACCTTTCAATTGTTGGAAAACTTGATGCTTTCTGCTCCCCTAATTCAGGAAGTTTTGAACGATCAATCGTAGACTCAGTTACCGTGTAATCAGGAAATGGATTACAAATTAATGTGTGTTTTCCTTTTGTCAGCCACTTCTGCATCGTCCTTTTTAAATCTTCTGAGCTTGCTTCTTCTACATACTTCAACACTGTTTTATAATAATTGGCATCACCAAAATATGTCTCATTGGAAGCTAAAATATCAGAAACACCTCCAAATCCTCCAATTCTTTCCAACCCTTTAATAAAATTAGAAAAGTATGTTGCCTTCACCCTTTTTAATTCCTCTTCTGTTGGACCGTTTTCGATCAAATTAGTTAATTCATCCATAAGAACTTTCTGAACCTCGTTTTTTTCTTTCCCGGGTTTGACATTTACTTCGACAATAAAATTACTGGCTATTTCTTTAGAATATTCATAGGCATTCACCGTACTTGCTATTTGCATTTCATATACCAGTTTTTTATAAAGTCTTGAGTTCTTTCCACCACTTAAAATAGCACTGACGAGATCAAAATGAACATCTTCCTTATGCCCAAATGGAGGCGTATTCCATGCCATAACGATTCTTGTTTCAGGAACTCTGTCTTCATACACCTCATATGTATCCCCATTGTGAACAGGGATTGACACTTCCTTTCTTGCAATGGTAGGACCTGAAGGAATGTCTCCAAAATAATTTAATACTTTTTCATAAACCTCTTTAGGTTCAACATCTCCTGCAATTGCAATAACGGCATTTGCTGCCCCGTAAAAACTTTTAAACCATTCATGAACATCTTCCAAGGAAGCAGCATTAAGGTCTTCCATTTCCCCAATAACTGTCCATGAATATGGGTGTCCTTTAGGGTACATGGCTTTTGTAAGCATGTCAAATTGCTTACCATATGGCTGGTTCTCTCCTTGCCTTTTTTCATTTTGAACCACTCCTCTTTGCTCATCAAGAAGTTCCTGGTCCACAGCACCTAGCATATGACCCATTCTATCAGATTCAAGAAAAAGTACCTGATCTAGTGCGGATGTTGGTACATTTTGAAAATAATTGGTTCTGTCGAAATTTGTAGTTCCGTTGACATCAGTACCTCCAATTCGCTCTATAGCCTGAAAATAATCATCGTTAAAATTTTCACTTCCATTGAACATTAAATGTTCAAATAAATGTGCAAATCCGCTCTTACCCAGCTTTTCATTTTTGGATCCAACATGGTACCAAACATTTACAGCCACTATTGGAGCTTTGTGATCCTCATATACCAGCAATTTGAGTCCGTTTGGTAAGACGTATTTTTCAAAAGAAAGATTTACATCATCGGCTTTAAACTCAAAGCTTTGACCAAAACAAAATGCACTTGAAAGCATTAAAACAAAAAGGAAAGAAAATTTATTCATGGTAGGTTGTTGAAAAGTTAATAATTGAATAAATTTAAAAAATAATTTACTATTTTATTCATAAATAAAAGTCTATTTTTTGAAATTCAGATAGTTATAAACCATCAAAGGAAGGTGCAAAGCTTAAAATGACTAAGGGAAGATATACAGCTGAGGATTAAAAAAGAAATATTTATTCCTCCAAAAAAGAAATCACTTCATCTGCAAACTCCTGGGTATTTTTTGTTCCGTTATGATCTCCGGGAACTAAATTAAATTGAGCCCCGGGAATCAGGTCTGCCAGTTCTTTTGGATCGCCATTGTCTTTATCCTGATCTCCTGATATGACCAGGACTTTAGCCTTAATCTGGCTTAATTCTTGCACTGAAGTAACTGGTTGAAATTCTTGCAGAAGACCTAGTATTTTTATATCGGCATCGATAGATTTTGCATAATCTATGGCTCCTTTCGTCATTTCATTGGGAGGCTCTTTACCACTGAACGCTTTTTCAAACATAATGCGTCTTGACCAATTTGGATCTGTAAAGTCTTTACCCATACCTCCTATTACAGCCTTTGTAATTCTCGTTTCATCGACAAGTAATTTCGACAAAACAATGGCACCTCTAGAGTAACCAACGGTCATATATGACACCAGATTCAAATGATCAGCCAGTGCTTTTAAATCTTTGATCTCAGCATCATCTGAATAAAACTTTCCTTCTTGAGGACGATCTGATTGACCATTACCTCTTAAATCTGGAACAATGACCCTGTACCCTTTAAGGACCAGGTCTTTTTTTAATATGGAATGGTTCCATGAACTTCCTGAAGAAATAAAACCATGGATTAAAATGATCGCTTCCCCTGACCCCTCATCTTCATAGGCTATTTTAGTTTGATCGAAGCTGTGAAAATACGCCTGGCCATAAGAAAACAGTCCAGACAAAAGAAAATAAATTGTAAGCAGCTGATTTCTATAATTCATGATTGAATAATTTTTCCATTTGAAATTCAGGATGGGCAATAGGTCTAAACCCTTTTTTTTCATAAAATTCATGGGCATCATGAGTTGCAAGTTTAAAAGTCTCGATATTCTTCAAATCCTCATGCCTTAAAACAGCATCTATCAATGTAGATCCGTAGCCCTTACCTCTGAACTGGTCAAGAATAAACACGTCCATTAGATAGGCAAATACAGCTCCATCGGTAACAACACGAGCAAAACCAATCTGTAACTCGCCTGAATAAGCACCAAAGCAAATCGACTTGTTGATACTGGTTCTAATAGCAGCAGCACTGCGATTGCTGGCCCAATAACTGTTTTGTAAATAATTGATGATTAGATCTAGGTCTAAAAGATTCTTATCTGTATTTATGTCAATTCCTACCATGTTCAGACCCACGCTATTTTCCTTGAATTTCTTCACAACCTTGTTTTTTTCTGGTATCCATTAAATGCATGATCTTCCATTTTCCTGAAGTGTTTTTCGCCAGATGGAAGGCGTCTACTCCACAATGGCTGAATTCTGTTCCTATATAAAAGGTATAGTCTGTCCAGACCTGAGCAATGCCCTTATCTACTTCTATTTTGGTGTTCCAGATTTTTTCATCCCAT
>CAYQPI010000090.1:0-7584 GCA_964419405.1 uncultured Flavobacteriaceae bacterium | reverse complement strand
TATGCAGCTCTAAGAGAAACGGGAGTTAGTATGTTCTATACTTCTATCGTGTTGTTCTTTGGCTTCCTCGTGTTTACCGTATCGAGTTTTGGAGGCACGATCGCCCTGGGTGGTCTGGTTTCAGTAACCTTACTTTTTGCCATGGTATCAAACTTGTTACTTTTACCATCCTTGTTGCTGTCACTGGAATCGAGAATAGCCAATAAAAAAACATTAAAAAAACCAGCAATTTCAATCATCCCAAAGGAGGATGACGACAATTAAAAATTAGTTCATATGAAAGGAATTATTCTGGCGGGCGGAAGCGGCACAAGACTTCACCCCTTAACTTTAGCGGTTAGTAAGCAGTTGATGCCCATTTATGATAAACCAATGATCTATTACCCTTTATCGGTGTTAATGCTGGCAGGAATCAAGGAAATTTTGATCATCTCCACACCAAATGACCTTCCACTTTTTGAAAGACTTTTAGGCGATGGAAAAAAGCTGGGATGTAGATTTGAATATGCAGTACAGGAAGTACCAAATGGCCTGGCTCAGGCCTTTGTGATTGGAGAAGAATTTATTGGTGATGATGATGTCGCATTAATACTGGGTGACAATATATTTTATGGCTCAGATTTAGAAAGACGTTTAGAAAAGGCGGCATCTCCTGAAGGTGGTGTTGTTTTTGCTTATCATGTCAATGACCCAGAACGCTATGGAGTGGTAGAATTTGATGAGGATTTTAATGCCATTTCCATTGAAGAAAAACCAGCTGCTCCAAAATCGAATTACGCCGTCCCAGGAGTGTATTTCTACGATAATTCTGTTGTGGCCAAGGCGAAATCGATCAAGCCTTCTGCCAGAGGAGAGTATGAAATCACTGATATCAACAATGCCTATCTAGAAGAGGGAACATTGAGAGTGGCTCTTTTAGGAAGAGGTACTGCCTGGCTCGACACCGGAACATTTTCATCCCTGATCCAGGCACAGCAATTTGTACAGGTCATAGAAGAAAGACAAGGCCTGAAGATCGGCTGTATTGAAGAGATCGCCTATCGAAAAGGATTTATTGATGCCAATCAGCTCAAAGCCATCGCAGAACCCTTATTAAAAAGTGGTTACGGGCAATATCTATTGGAAATATTACAATAATTATACTTTCTAAATTTTATCGCTTTACGTATCTTTGCCTCCAAAATTTTGAGGATGCAAAACTTAAGCGTGGCCGAATTATTACTGGCTGAACATATACTACAGGAAATTCAAATTAAAGGTTGGGTAAAAACTTTTAGAAGCAATCGATTTATTGCCCTAAACGATGGATCAACAATCAAAAATATTCAATGTGTCATTGATTTTGAAAATACGCCTGAGGAAGTCTTAAAACAAATCAGTACAGGTGCGGCTATAGATGTCAAAGGTGTATTGGTAGAAAGCCAGGGAAAGGGACAATCTGTCGAAATCCAAGTGTCAGAAATCAATATACTTGGAGCTTCTAACCCTGATGAATATCCAATTCAGCCTAAAAAACATACCATGGAATTTTTGCGTGACAATGCGCATTTAAGAATTCGCACCAATACCTTTAGCGCGGTGATGAGGATACGATCTATGCTGTCTTTTGCGATTCATCAATATTTTATTTCGAATGGTTTTCACTATTTCCATGCCCCTATCATCACCGGATCTGATGCAGAGGGAGCAGGAGAAATGTTCAGCGTTTCGACCTTGGACAAGAAGAACCCTCCTTTGACTGAAGAGGGAGAAATTAATTTTAAAGAAGACTTTTTTGGAAAAGAAACCAACCTAACGGTTTCTGGTCAATTAGAAGCTGAAACATACGCCATGGCCTTAGGAAAGGTATATACCTTCGGACCTACGTTTAGAGCTGAAAATTCAAATACATCGAGGCATCTGGCAGAATTTTGGATGGTTGAACCTGAGGTAGCCTTCAATGATCTGGATGCCAATATGGATTTGAGTGAAGATTTTATCAAATATATTCTAGGGTATATTTTAGAGCATTGTAAGGATGATCTTGAGTTCCTTGAAAAAAGACTTTTGGACGAAGAAAAATCAAAGCCTGCCATTGAAAGAAGTGACATGCCCCTAAGAGAGAAATTAAAATTTGTTATTGACAACAACTTCAAGAGGGTGAGCTATACAGAAGCCATTGACATTCTGAGAAACTCTAAACCTAATAAGAAAAAGAAGTTTAAGTTTCCTATCAATGAATGGGGCGCTGACCTGCAAAGTGAGCATGAACGATTCTTGGTTGAAAAACACTTTAAATCACCTGTGATATTATTTGATTATCCTGCCAACATCAAAGCTTTTTATATGAGATTGAACGATGACGGTAAAACGGTTAGAGCCATGGATGTATTATTCCCTGGTATCGGTGAAATTGTAGGCGGAAGTCAACGGGAAGAAAGACTTGATGTGTTGAAGGAAAAGATTCAGGCCTTAGGAATTGATGAAAAAGAATTGTGGTGGTATTTAGATTTGAGAAAATTTGGAACAGCTACGCATTCAGGATTTGGTCTTGGATTTGAAAGAATGGTTCAGTTTGCCACTGGTATGAGCAATATCAGGGACGTAATTCCATTCCCCAGAACACCTCAAAGTGCTGAATTCTAGACCTTGCTGGTAAATTAGCATATGAACTGTTTGGAAGTTCTTTTTTTGTAACTTTAGCTTGATTAATATCTCATATGTTAAAACAAAGTTTACAACAAAAACTACAACAGAAATTATCTCCTCAACAGATTCAGTTGATGAAGTTAATTCAATTACCGACGCAGGCTTTTGAGCAAAAGTTGAGTCAGGAAATTGAAGAAAACCCTGCCCTGGAGAGTGGCAAGGAAACTGTGGATGAGTTTCAGGATAATTCAAATGATGACTATGACGATTCAGGAACAGAAACGATTGAAACAGACATCAACATAGATGATTACCTGAGTGATGATGAGATTCCTTCATACAAACTTCAGGCAAACAATTATAGCAGTGATGATGATGACAACAGAATTCCTTATTCAGGAGGAATGACGTTCAATCAGCATCTCAGTAACCAGTTACATACCTTTAGTCTCGAACCAGAACAAGAACTTATCGCCGAATTCATGATTGGCTGTATTGACGATAATGGCTATATCAGAAGGACCATTGAAGACATCATTGATGATCTTGCTTTTTCTGAAAATATTTACACCTCGAATGAAGAAGTTGAAAAAATACTGAGCCTGGTTCAACAGCTCGATCCTGCGGGAGTTGGAGCCAGGTCCCTAAAAGAATGCCTGATCCTGCAACTGGACCGAAAAGAGGAAAACAAAGAACGAATCTTAGCCAAGGAAATCCTGAATTCATCCTTTGATCAGTTCGTTAAAAAGCACTATCTCAAACTTTCCCAGAAGTTTAATATCAGCATGGAAGAACTTAAGGGAGCCATCAAGGAGATTGAAAAGCTAAACCCCAAACCGGGGGGAGCTTTTTCAGGAAATTTGACTGTCATAGAACATATCGTTCCCGATTTTACCATTAGGATCAATGAAGGGAACTTAGAACTTAGTTTAAACGCCAGAAATGCCCCAGACCTTCATATCTCAAAAGAGTATGACAATATGCTCAAGGGATATGCTGAGTCAAAAGACAAATCAAAATCACAGAAAGATGCAGTATTATTTATCAAGCAAAAATTAGATGCTGCCAAATGGTTTATCGATGCGATTAAACAACGTCAGCAAACGCTGATGATCACCATGAATGCTATCATGCATTATCAAAAAGAATATCTTTTGACTGGTGACGAAAGAAAGTTAAAACCAATGGTACTCAAAGATATCGCAGATCAGATCAACATGGATGTTTCTACAGTTTCAAGAGTAGCAAACAGCAAATACGCTGACACTCCATATGGAACAAAATTGGTCAAGGACTTTTTCTCTGAGTCGATGAAAAACGATCAGGGAGAAGATATCTCTACCAGAGAAATCAAAAAAATTCTACAGACTGAAATCGAAAAAGAGGACAAGAAAAAGCCTCTTACCGATGAAAAATTATCGAATGTGTTAAAAGAAAGTGGTTATCTGATTGCCCGAAGAACTGTTGCAAAATATCGAGAACAACTTGACATTCCAGTTGCCCGACTCAGAAAAAAGATCCTATAGTTTATGTTTTTCTACAAATTCATTTCCTACGTTTTACACCCCTTGTTATTTTCTTTTCTGGGTAGTTTCCTGTACTTGTATCTAAGCCCGAAACACATTCTGAAACAACAGGAGTATATCATTCTTCTCGTCGTTTTTATCAGTACATATATTGTTCCAATTCTATTACTGGCTTTGCTAAAACGGGTTAACATGATCAGTGACTATCACTTGAGAAATATAGATGAACGTAAGTTTCCGATTCTGTTTTTTATCATGCTTTCATTTCTTCTTGGCAGAGCAATGGTGAGCACCAAAATAGCAGATTTATTGGCCTTTTCATTCTTTGGAGTCGCCTTTGCCTTAAGTTTTACCTATTTGCTTTTTAACATTAAAATAAAAACAAGTCTTCACACCTTAGGGATAGGAGGCCTGATTGGCTTTGTGATGGTCATGAGCTATGAATATCAATTGAATTTCAATTCACTTTTAGCAGCCTTATTTATCATAGCAGGACTGATTGCCGTTTCGAGGTTAGCGCTCAATGCACATCGTCCTAAAGAAGTTTATATTGGGTTTGTTTTGGGTGTAATCTCTCAGTTTATCAGCTTTCAAATTTATCAGAATATATAGAAGATCAAACCTATTCTAAAATCTGAGATATTGATCTTATAGTCATTGACTTCCGTTTCATTAAAAAGATCATTTAATCCGTAATACAGGTGAAGATTCCATTTGTTATAACCTGCTGAAAAAGTAAGGCCATAAATAAAATCATTGATGCTGATAATATCACTTACATCAAAATCTGCCGACCGGCCAAAACTTGTATTATTTGCAAATACATAGGCAATTTTAAACCCAGGATAAAAACGCCAAAACTTGTATTTTGTTGGTGTTGAACTTCGAAACCTAAATTCAATTGGAACTTCAAGGGTATGTAATATAATCTTGTTGTTCTTCACAATGACATCAGTCTCTGATGGGTCGACAGCATCTAATTCAACATTGAAATAATAATTGTTAAAACCATAACCAATTCCTGCCCCTAAACCAACATTACGATTCTCATTTAGAGGAAGGTCTTTAATGAAGCCACCGGCCAGACCAAAAGAAAACCCTGATTGAGAAATTCGATCAGGTAAATTCAACATATGGATATAGGTCAGATTAAAATATAACTGGTCTTCGAGATACTTATTATCAACAAAAGTACTGTCTTTTTGAGCATGAATTAAACCTGAAAAAAGAAGGAATATTAGGGCGATCTTGCGCATAGAGCATTGTTGTATAAATCAAAGGTAACTTATTCAATTAGATTTCCCAAAAGTGATTTTATGATGAAAAGAACTGACCAAATCTGGAAATGACCTACAGGGTTACCAGTTCAGGATTCAAATTTCTATTCAGTTTTCGTGATAGTATACTTCTCAATTCATCCGATGTTTTAGGGTCGATCAAGTTCAGTGCTTTTACCTCACATAGTTTTTCTATCAGATCAGATCCGGCAAAGGTATTTGTCGCGATACCACTGACAATATCTGGTTTCAACTTAAAACTTTTCATTACTCCATATACTGCATAGGGGTCGGAGGCACAGAGAACAGTACATTTTACACAGTCTTTTAATTCTTCAAAAGCAATATCTCCATTATAAGGCTCTAATGGAGATGCCCCTAGTTCGATAACTGCTACATCTGCCTTTATATCATATACCTGACTTAGCAATTGCCTTAGTTTTTTTCTATATTTTTCTCTTGGATAAATCGAAGAAGGCAGGCCAACGTCAACGAAGTCAAAAATGTGACTGGCCCCGACGTCTTTTAAAGACAAGGTATCACGAAACCTGCTTGCTCCTGTTAACTTTCCTGCTACAATCTTTAAACCAGCACGTTTCAACTGGTTTACAATAATTCTGGCTACAGTGGTTTTGCCGGCCGACATGGAGGTTCCTACCAACAAAATTACAGGTAACTCAAATTTCATATAAGGTACATTCTTAACATAATCATCCATTTTACAAACATGGTCCTCAAGAAAAATATGCCCCATATATTCAATTTCGATCAAGTTAGACAGATAAACCGATTTTGAGGTACATTTACCCATCAGACCTCCTCCAGTCAATAAGTGCATGATTCCATCTTCTTCCACATCCTTCCAGGAACCTGTGGCCTCTAAGGTGGCATATCGTTCTCCTAAGGCACCGGCAACCATATCCTCTTTCATAAAGCTTCTCATTCTTCCATTGATCAATTCAATTTTCATTTGATCGTGTCCCGGATTTGTAATTCTTCCTATGACATAATCTCCTGTTTTCCATTTAACTTTATCCAGTTTCTTTACTTCAAAATTCTTTTCATCCAGATCACTGATCCGCAGCATCGATGAAAATATATAGGTTGAATTCATAAGACTATTTTATAGATTAGACATTCATTTATTCTTTTATATCTTCAGACAACAGTAGCATGGTCAGCAAAGCAGTTCTTTCAATAAGCTTGTCCTTAAAGATGAATTCATGTCTTGCATGTGCACCATCTCCCACTGTCCCCAAACCGTCAAGTGTTGCGGTATATAGACTTGTGGTATTTCCATCTGATCCACCTCCGGCCACCGCTTGCTCAAGCTGTAAATCCATGCTTTTTGCTATGTTTTGTGCCAATAGCCAAAGTTGTTGATTCCTATAGGTCCTTTCCATGGGAGGCCTTCCAAATTCACCACTGATGCTAAGTTTTGCTCCCTTATGTTTTGGTTTTAAGCCGAATATTTTTTCCTGGATAAACCTGGCGTCCTCCATGGTATGAACTCGTACGTCAACTATGGCTTTGCTCTCTTCAGCAATCACATTTGCCGACGATCCTCCTTGAATCATCCCAACATTCACTGTGATTCCTTTTTCGAAATCATTTAGTTGAAATAAATGCTGAATGTGATGAGAGAGTTCAACGATAGCGCTGATGCCTTCATCAGGATTCAATCCGGCATGGGCTGGTTTGCCCGTAACGATCAAGGTAAATTTTCCTATGCCCTTTCGGGCTGTTTTAAGTTTCCCATCAAAACCAAGAGGCGGCTCCAAAATAAAAGCTCTTCTTGCTACTTTTGATATTCTTTTAATAACAGTTGACGACTCAAAACTGCCAATTTCTTCATCTGAATTTATGATCACCACCGGACTAAGCTGACTTTTTAACCCTAGTTCTTTAATGGCTTTTAAGGCAAATATGATCTGAGTAATACCAGCTTTCATATCAAAAACACCTGGGCCGGATAGCTTCTCGCCCATATCGACGATTGGCATCTGATCAAGGGTATTGCAAGCCCATACGGTATCACAGTGCCCGATAAGCAGTTGAATTGAGGCAGATTTATTTCTGTTTCTCGGCCTGGCAAATAGATACCCTCCTGTTTCTACTCCTGAGAAAATACTTGTGTCAAAAGCCAGCTGCTC
>CAYQPI010000089.1:0-14530 GCA_964419405.1 uncultured Flavobacteriaceae bacterium | reverse complement strand
CTGTGCAACGTCGAAAATATTATCATACGAAGAATTAATACTTGTCTAATTCTGAAGTTTTTATTTTGACAGTTTTAAGGTGATCTGAAACGAGTTTGTCAATTTTTAAAATAACGTCAGGATGCTCTTTTGCCCTGTTATAGAATTCCCCTGGGTCGTGTTCAATCTGGTATAGCAGTGGTGTTGTTTGTATGACCTTTTCATTGTCTTTTTTATAACAGGTTTCAGTGATAAAATGAGATTTAAAAGAGCCGAGACGAGCTGCATAGATCTCCTGTTTTCTATAATAGAAAAAATGATCTCTTGGCGAAGGGGCTTGTTCTTTTAAAACTTCACTCAGGTCAAAGCCATCTAACAGCCTATTTTTTGGTAATTTTGAATTTGTAAAAGCCGCAATAGTAGGTAGTAGATCAAGGGTAGAGCCCATGTCCGTAACACTTCCTTTTTTAATGGTTCCTGGCATATAAAAAATTCCTGGCACCCGCATTCCACCTTCCCAGGTAGTCCCTTTACCGTCTCTTAATAATCCAGCAGAACCACCCATTTCTTTCATCATGAGCCAGGGACCATTATCTGAAGTAAAAATGACCAGGGTATTTTTCTCGAGATGCAATCGAGATAAGGCATTTAAAATTTGACCAACACTCCAGTCGACTTCATTCATGACATCACCAAATAGTCCTCTCCTGCTTGTGTCCTGGAAATCTTTTGAGGCAAACAAGGGTGTGTGCACCATGGAATGTGCCATATATAAAAAGAAAGGAGATTCCTTGTTGTTTTCTATAAATTCAACTGCTTTTTCTGTATACCTTTTGGTAATCGTAAATTGATTGGCGGGTAATTCTATGATTTTTTCATTTTCCAGTAAGGGTACCTGCCACATATTAATGTCTGGAGGTGCAAAAAAAGTTTCCAAACCCCATTTGACCCCATTCATGTCATTGCTATAGGGTATGCCGTAATAGCTGTCAAATCCTTGATTTGTAGGAAGGAACTGTGGAAGATGTCCTAAATGCCATTTTCCAACCATCCCTGTTTTGTAACCATTTTCTTTTAGCATTTCTGCAATGGTAATTTCACTTTCAGGTAAGCCCCCTTTGGATTCTGGAAAAAACACCCGTTGTTTTACACCACCAAGACCTATACGAACCGGGTACCTTCCGGTCAACAATGCACCACGACTCGGAGAACACACGCTGCTGGCAGTATAAAAACTCGTCCAGACCTGACCTTCTTGGGCCATTTTATCAATGTGGGGTGTTTGAATGGTAGGATGCCCATTCAGGCTGATATCTCCGTAGCCAAGGTCATCCATAAAAATAATGATGATATTCGGAGTGTCAGACTGCCTTTGATCTATAGATTGTGCAAAAAGTACGGGGGTGAAAAGCAGCCATAGCAATGCCATTAATTGAGCTCGAATGGCTCGTTTTCTGATTGGTATATGAGAACAAAACATATTATAGAAGTTTTAGTTTGAGAACATAGCTGTCGGCCGTAATAAACAGCGTTTTTTCCTCTGAATCAAAGGCGACATTTGAGGTGGCCTGTCCTGTTCGTATCTGACCAATGTGCTTGCCGGAAGGGTTAAAAACAAAAACACCTCCGGGACCTGTAGCAAACATATACCCGTCTTTGTTTATTTTTAATCCATCCGGAAGACCTTTCTCTTTTGAGGTCAGGTGAGTGACATCGTAATATAATCGTTTAGAGAGAATACCTCCATCTTCATCCATATCATAGGCTACCCAGACCGCATGATCAGGATCTGAATTTGCGACATAAAGGGTTTTTTCATCTGGAGAAAAGGCAATGCCATTCGGCCGACTTAGTTCAGCATCCATGATATGAAGTTCTCCTTCGCTTTCTAATAGATACACCCCTTGGAAATCGAGCGCTTTGGAAGAGTCTTGCATTTGCTTCGGTAAGCCATAGGGAGGATCTGTGAAATATAGGTTTCCTTTTGAATCATATACGGCATCATTAGGACTGTTAAGCTTTTTGCCGTCAAAGGAATCTGCTATGGCTATGAAATTGGCACTGGGATCTGTCAAGGGGCTGTCCATTTTAGCAACCTGCCTGTTTCCGTGCTGGCATAGTATGAGGTTTCCTTCGGGATCAAGCAGCAAACCATTGGCGCCTGGTTCTGATCCGGCGAAATTTTCTCCACTAAAACCAGAAGGCGAAAGATAGAGCTGGACACCTGTCGAGTCATTCCAGCTATACACTGAATTTCTCGGGATGTCATTGTACAAGAGCATGTTTTGTTCTTCTAACCATAGTGGGCCTTCAGTCCAATCATGCCCTTCAGCCAGTATTTCAAGGCCGCTTTCTGGATTTACAATAGTTCGTAATTCCTCGTCTAAAACTTCGATAGAAGCCGTTTCTAAATAAGGTATAACTGGTAGTTCTTTTTTGATCTTTTCTTTGCAACTTACCAGAAGCAGGATGGCACTCAGGCTAAGAATAATTTTTTTCATATGACTGTTTTTAACGTTCTACCCATAAATTTTCTATCCAATAAATGGCGGTCGATGTAAAGTTATTTCTGTTAGATGCCTTGTTTTTAAATGTATCAAGGGTCTTGCGATCGAGAATTTGCCCCTTTATCATGACCCAGTGAGGCAGTTCAAGGGTCTTTAGGTCTGTTAAGGGGTTTTTGTCACAAAGTATGAGGTTGGCCCATTTTCCGGTTTCAATACTGCCCATGTCAGAGAGCTGTTTGTGCACTATTGAGGCATTTACTGTAGCGGTTTTGAGAACTTCATAATTATTCAAGCCGGCCTCACTATAATGAGCTAGTTCCTGATGAATGGAAAACCCTGGAGCTCCCAAAGCAATTCCTGAATCTGTGCTACATACGATATTGACCCCTGATTCATGGAGTTTTTTTATGATAAGCTGATGGAACTGATGTTGACGAAGGATACGATCTTCGACTTCAGGATTATTAAATTTTTCTCCCTGCCACCTTGCAATTTGTGCCTCAGTATCCAAAGATTTAAAAAGTGGATTTATATAGTTCGCATACTGACTGTCTAGAATTGCATCCTCTGTGATCATTTTATAGATATTATAAAACCCTGACAGCGTTGGACTGAAATTGACCCGTGCCAAGGCCATTACACTGACGACAGAATCTAGTTTTACTGTGTCCAATTGATAGTTCAGCGCTTGTTGAACTATATCTTCGGCATGTTCAATGGTGGCTACCTGCTCAATATAATTTTTACTATAGTTCTGTTGAAAACTAGGATGCGAAACCATATCCATGTCTAAGGCTGCCGTTTCTTCAACGATGGCATCAAATATAGGCTCAGTTATACCAGCATATGTTTTTATAAAATCATAGCCTCGGCGATGATAGTCTTTGGTTAGTTCACGGGCCTGGTCGGTTGATTGAATCTGCACCTTGTCATCACCAAAATCTTCAGGTCCTGTTAATTTCGGGCTCGAAGTGTAAAACATGGGGCCCAGAATTTCATTTGAGTTAATCTCATCTTTAATTCTCAGATGTAGCGGGATCCCCCAAAGATTTCGGACCGTGGTGACCCCATTGGCCAAATACAAGCCCAGTTCAAAGCGATCCCAAACGTGCACATGCATGTCGATCAAGCCAGGCATTAAAAATTTTCCCTGCCCGTCAATTTGATCGAGATCTTGTGATGCTGCATTTTCATAAATACCGAGGATTTTCCCGTCTTTGATGTGAACTGATTTGTCAGTTAGCACCGTATCTGTATCCATTGGAACCACGTGTACATTTGTGATCAGGTATTCACCTGGAGTAGGATTTTCAATATTTTTCGTTTTTAAATAGGAAATTTTTGATGAATCCAGCAAGAACATGACCAATACAATGAGTACAATCAAGGCGAGAACGATTACTAATCCTTTGATAATTCGTTTTATGATTTTCATGCGACAAGTGTGGTTTTATAATTTTCGCGAATCATCATTTGATAAAAATAATTCGACCTGCTCAATAGTTTCTGCTTCGTAAAATTTCGGATCATCGATTTTAACGTCGACTTTTTCATGCTCCCAGGTGGTGTGATAAGGAACATGAATGGCATGACCACCTAACTCAAGCACGGGTAAGATATCTGACTTAATAGAATTTCCGATCATTAAAAAATGTTGAGGTTCACAATCAAGGTGTTTTAATAATTTGGTATAATCACTTACCTTTTTGTCACTCATGATTTCTATATGATGAAAGTGTTTTTCAAGACCTGATTTAATCAATTTACGTTCCTGATCGAGCAGGTCACCTTTGGTGGCCATCACAAGTTTGTACGATCCATTCAGTTTATTCAAAACTTTTTCAACTCCGTCGAGAAGGATAATGGGTTTGTTGAGTAATTCCCTACCCAATGCTACGGCTTTATTGACCAGGGTGATATCAGCTTTATCATCAGTAATGTTTGCAATAGTTTCAACCATGCTTAACATAAAACTTTTCACCCCGTAGCCATATAATTCCAAATTATTTATTTCTGTTTTATACAGTTCCTTTTGTATGCTGTGATGCGGCATATAATCTTCGAGTAAATTGGCAAATTTATCTTCAGCCTCTCTAAAATAGGGTTCATTGACCCATAAGGTGTCATCGGCATCGAAGGCGATTATTTTAATGTCTTTCATATTCATTTAGTGGTTTTCAATACAATCCTCTGATATGCTGATCAATGTCATGTTGATACAAATTGTGTAATCCCTGATGCGTATTTTTATCAAGAGGTGACAGATCTGAGGCCTTTGCATTCGATCTTACCTGTGATACCTTGCTTGCACCCGGAATAACACAGCTAACAGCAGGATGGTCGAGTATCCAGCGAAGTGCAAACTGTGCCATTGGAACCTGCTCAGGTAAAAATGTTGATTTAATCGATTGAACGATTTCAAGTCCTTTCTCAAATTCCAATCCGGCGAAAGTTTCTCCAACGTTAAAAGCTTCTCCGTTTCGATTGTAGTTACGATGGTCATTTGGTGAAAATATGGTGTTCGAATTATATGCACCGGAGAGTAAACCACTGGCCAGTGGCAACCTGACAATAATACCTGTATCTGTTTCGATTGCTTTAGGAAACAAGTCCTTGATGACGCGTTGCCTGAAAATATTGAAAATGACCTGGAGACTAAGCAGATCATCTTGTTTCATGCAGATCAAACCTTGTTCAATCGATTCGATACTGGCTCCAAAATTTTTGATCAGCCCCTGGTTTTTAAGTTTTCTGAGCCAGGAAAATATGGCGCCATTTTCTAAGACTTCCTGGGGGACGCAATGCAACTGCAAAAGATCAAGAGAATTGAGGCCTAGCCTTTCTAAAGACTTTTCGACAGAAGTAAACAAGACTTTTTCTGAATAATTATCGGGATAAACTCCGGCTCCTCGACCAAATTTACTGATAATGGTGAGCGGTTTTTCGGTTGTTTCAAGAAATTTACCAATCAGGGATTCACTTTTTCCCGCACCATAAACATCAGCTGTGTCAAAAATTGAAATTCCTTGATCAACAGCTTCTTGTAAGATTGCTAAACCGTTATCTTCAGAGAGAGGGTCTCCCCAATCTCCTCCTAATTGCCAACATCCAAGACCAACTTCCGAAATAACCGGACCGCCTTTTCCCAGAGTTCTATTTTTCATATCTCTATTTGTTATTGTATATCATTGTTTAGTACTGCCAATCCATGTGGCTTTTTTCCAAAGACCC
Source organism: uncultured Flavobacteriaceae bacterium (assembly GCA_964419405.1). Lineage (GTDB taxonomy): Bacteria > Bacteroidota > Bacteroidia > Flavobacteriales > Flavobacteriaceae > Lutimonas. The sequence goes on along the minus strand of CAYQPI010000089.1, from coordinate 8,813 downwards.
TCCAAAGGCCCATGACTATGTTTTTTTAACCACCAATTACAAAACTTAATTTGGAGGAAACAGATGCCTAACCCAATTAAAAAACTCAAGGTATAACCGGTGTAAGGTGCAAGATTAAGTCCGATCGGGAAAAAAATTAGCGCCCCTATAATGGATTGTGAAACATAGTTGGTCAGACTCATTTTACCATAATTTCTGAGGGAGGCACTTTTATTTTCAAGAGACTTATGCTGATAGACCAGAACAAAGGCACTGACCAATACAAATGTAAATGCCAATTTTTGCCACATATCAAAAACGACACCAACCGTTCTTTTGACCATTTTATCATCTATGGTATCATAGAGATCTACTTTTAACATATACAGCGGACCAAATACAATGGCAGCGATGATGAGGGTTCGTACCCAGAATTGAGTATTCTCTGAAGAATGCTCGAATCGTTTTTTTCTACCTAGCCATAGTCCTAAAATAAACAGTCCTGCGGTTTGAAAATAGCGACCTGCTCCAATAGCCCAATATAAACTTGCCTTTTGACCTGTCCAGATATTGGCTTTAAAAAAAGGAAGCCATTGGCCCGTTTTTGCTGCTTCAGTTACTTCCTTATATAAGGGGCCAATCCCCAGGTTCGGTAATGAATAGCTGTCATTTGTTAGGCTTAACATATAGTGGATCCATTCAATGGGCTGTAAAAGAAAAAACAGGCTGATCAATAGGATGGTTTTATTGTTTAGATGCCTTACGAAGACCAAAACTGGTCCGACAAAAACAAATAAAAGCAAGACGTCGCCACCTGGAAAAAAAGCAGCATTTAAGCTTGCAAAGAACACCAATAGAAGCAATCTCCATATAAAGCGCCAGCCAAAATCATTCCCTCGTTTTTGGGCACTTGTAAACTGAATATAAAACGTCAATCCGAAGAGCAGGGCAAATATGGCATAGGCCTTTCCTGCAAAAAGGCCAAAGGTTATGGTAAATACTCCCTTGTCTAAACTATTCAGCCAGGCAGGCTGGCTGCTTAGTTCGGGATATACCGGATAAATAAAATGCTCGACACTATGGACCAGTAAAATGGCAATGACAGCAAAGCCTCTCAATGCATCGACAACATGCAAACGCTTTTTGGAATTCTGAAGGTTATGGGCTTGGGTCATGCGTCTAGAATCTTGATGTGAATTTAATACTTTATTTAGGAGGAGAAAAATATCAGGATAGCACTTTTCTAAAAGGCTTACTTAGATGTCAAAGAGACTTGAGATAATGATTTCGGCAGCTGCCTGACTTCCTTTTTTGGATGGATGAAATCCATCTGTACTATAATAACTAAAATCTTTGGTGGTTTCGAAATGGGTCTTCCAGACCTCCCCAACCGGACACAAAACAGCTTGGTATTTTTCAGCAACTTCACGATGATTTTTGATGACCTTATCGAAAGTATGGTAATATTGTTGAGAGGGCCATACCATAAAAATGGCCAATTGACTTTGATTCTTTTTGCAAACCTTAGTTAGTTTTTGAACTGCTTCAAAGAGTAGTTTCCTGCCTGCTTCCTGTGATGAAGGACCTTGCTGAACGATAACGAAATCAAAAGATTCATTTTCAATTTTAGTTTCTAGACTTCCTTCTTCTAAATGATCGATTAGAGCATAGTTTGGTTTGGCTATGATTTCAGTAGCAATGTCTAATTGCTGTTTTTCACCTGCGATAGAAACTAATAAGGGGAGGTTGTTGGAATAGCTAAGACTATTTCCTATGAAAAGGATTTTATATGATGTCGCACTTTTTGTGGCCTGTTCCTGAGCAGCTAATGGAGCGCTACTAAAAAATAGTCCAAAAAAGAAACTGAGATAAGGGGCCAATTTGTGCATGACTTGAAGTTAGTTTATTCCATTATAGATTGAAAATTTTTACTTTTCTATTGTGTCTAAAACGACCAAAAAGGGGCATGATGACGGCGTAGAACATATAGATATTACCTGAAATAGTAAATGTAAGTCCACCACCACCTCCGATTTTTAAAAGAGAAACCAAGGCAGATAGCAGGGGAATTCCGGCCATCAATAAGTTTACGTAGATATTAGATTTAGTATCATAGATTTCAATTTGACTTAATTCTAATTGCCTTCTATTTCTATAAGCGATCACATACATAAAAGCCATTGTCAGAAAGACCAAGGCACCACCCACCCCATAAATGACCATCAGCGTTGGCGCATCTTTTTCAAGAATGACTTCGGTAAATAAATGCTGCAAGGCCTCCTGGTCACCTGCAATAAGGCCAGAAAAAAGATCAAATAATACCTGGAATAAAAACTTTAAGGGATATACAAAAAAGAGCACCAGAAAAAGAAGTAAGGTATTGAGTGCAACAATTCCTGCATCTTTCATTCCATAACGAATAAAAAAAACATAATGCTGGTACCAAACTAAGGTTAAAATTGAAATGGTCGCCGCAAAAGGAAGAAAATTCTTCAGAAAAAAACGCAATTCGTCAAAGGTTTGGGGAATTTCTGAAGAGATCAACAACAGGGCTATCGCCAGGGCAAATACGCCATCACTTAACGCTTCGATTCTGGTATTGTCAAGACCTCTCATCGTAAAAGACATCGAATTTTTTGAGGACTTCTTAAAGTGTTTTCTAAGCATAGAACCTTAAAGGTACTAGAAAATTTCAAAAGTAAAAATAATTAAAAGATTCGGTTCGTTGAAAACCATTTGACACTAATCAGCAGGAATGGGGAAAAATTCAATATGATGCGCTGAACTAGATCTGATGATATGACACTCTGAGATAGAGCTTATTGCAGTGCAGTAGTATGGTTTGTTTTGACTGCCGAAGGTGTGGAAGGGGTTGCCATTTAAATGCCACATCATGGCAGTTCCATCTTCAGCTGAGGTTAAAATCATATTTGTTTTTGGCATAAAACCAGCAGTGGTGATTTCACTGGTATGACCCTTGAGCCAACTAATTTTAGTTGAAGACAGATCAATGAGTGCCGCCGTTTTGTCAAAACTACCGGTTAAAATATGCGTGTCGTCGGGAGAAAAACTCGCGGCAGAAACACCATTGTTATGATGATCAAACGTTTTTATTTTTTCACCCTCAATGGTCCATAATGATACTGTTTTATCACAACTGGCCAATACGATTCTTGACATATCTGATGAAAAAGAAGCCTGATAGATAGTGCAATCATGACCCTTAAAGGAACGAATATATGTTCCATCTGCGGTCCAGAGTTTGGCCGAATGATCTCCCCCTCCGCTAAGAATATACATTCCGTCAGGAGAATAGGAGAGCGTTTTGACATAAATATCGTCGGCGATAAGGGTTTTAATTTTATTGCCCTTCAGATCCCATATAATGAATTTTTGATCACTTCCGCCTGAAACAAACCTTTTTGAGTTAGGAGAAAATGCAAGTGCGTTGACACTTCTTTCATGGGCAAGTTTCTTAAAAATGATATTTCCGTTGGCATCCCATAAGATGATGTGCTTATCATCTCCTCCAGAAACAACATAGTTGCCATCGGGTGATTGGCTAATTGCATAGATTGTTTCTGAATGCCCTTGCCATTTTTTGTCAGGCGTCTGGGCATTCAGAATCAATAGGTGAAGTAAACAGCCATATGCTATAAGCTGTTTACGCATTTAAAATTTTCTATAAGGAGCATCTAAAAAAGCATTGGCTTCTTCTTCTGCAAAGCGAGCCTTTTTATTGTCCCAATGCAATGTTTTATTTGGGAAACGACCGGCAATTACTCCTAGCAGGATAGTCTCAGTCAATCTGGAAGCATAAGAAAAAGGTGCGCTACATTTCGCATCTCCTAAACAGGCGTCAACAAACTGGTGGTAATGCTTGTTACTTTCTTTGCCATAATCACTGGTTGGAGGCCCTAATTCGTCCTCTTCTTTCACCACAGACAGGTCAAGGTCAACATACTTGCCGTCAACAATATGTCGTGGAAGTTGCATAAAATGAGGTAATAATAACTTTCCTTTTTCTCCAATAAACATGGCTCCCTGATCTGGAAGTTTATCATTATTTGGCAATGAAAGATCTTCATGAGATTGAGGGGCACTGAGCCCGTCATTCCAAATCCATGTCAAGGTATCAGCAGTGTATTCTGTGCCTGGAAATTCGTAGGTGACAATATTGTCTTCAGGAAATCCAAAACCGTTTGGAGGTCTGCAGCTGTTTTTGATGGTTCTAGGCACATCCAGATTTAATGCATTATACGGTGTATCAAAGATATGAACCCCCATATCACCTAATGTTCCGCATCCATAGTCAAGAACTTTTCTCCAGTTACTTGGGTGATACTCACCTTCTTTAAAATCTCTTTGAGGTGCCGTTCCCAGCCATAAATTCCAATCCAGGTTTTCTGGAACAGGATCAGAACCTTTTGGTTCTGGACCATCATAGCCCCAGTTTTTATTCGACCAGGCTCTCACTCTTTTTACTTTGCCAATAATACCGCTTTGAATTAAAATAGTAGCCAATTTATAGTCATAAAAAGAATGTACCTGAATACCCATTTGAGTCACAAGTTTCTTTTTACGTGCCAGTTCATTCATCGCTCTAGCTTCCGTTACATGGTGTGTCAGTGGTTTTTGACAGTACACAGGCTTATCTAATTCCATAGCCATCATAGAGGCCGGGGCATGTGAATGATCAGGAGTTGATACAACTACAGCATCAATATCTTTTGACATTTCGTTTAGCATGATTCGGTAATCAGCATAAATCTTGGCTTTCGGATGCATTTTACTCGCTTTAGCCAGTAATTTAGAATCTACATCACATAAAGCTACTACCTCAACAGCTTCATGAGCAGTCATGGCTTTTAAATCTTCCACGCCCATCATTCCCAGGCCGATATGAGCAGTTCTTAAACGTTTGTCATTTGACATTGCCCACATTGGAGAGGGAAGGAATGCTCCCATCGTAAGAGCAGCTGTACTTTTTATGAAGTCTCTTTTTTTCATCTATCTCGTATTAAAGTTTTCTAATTTTTATGTTTTTGAACCAAATAGGGCTCGAATGATCCTGGAAACCAATATAACCGGTTTTAAAAGATCCATATAGTGCCGCATCTTTCCATTTTCCTGCATTTTTCTTTGCCTCCCAGGCATCGTCCCATGGTACAAATGATACTAATAATTTACCGTTTAACCAATGTTCCACTTTTTCGGGGGTAAAGATGATTCTGGTTGAATTCCATTCCCCTACAGGGTGTAAGACTTTTTCAGCATCGTTGGCAGGATGCATGGCATAGTCTGAAGCTGTTTTCTGCCAATCCTGTAAATCTGCTAGGTTGCCAGTGACTCCCATGCTCTTGTTATACGAAGTCAGATCGTGAATGGAAGCGTAATTCGCATCATCAATGAGCTGGTATTCAGGTGAAATATCTGGCGGCCCGGCGCCCTCAATTCCTTCTTTTAAGTGGTAAAAAATACCGCTGTTACCTCCAGAAGGAATTTTCCATTCCACGTACAATTCAAAATTATCAAATTCTTCCTTGGCGTAGATGATATCCTTACCTCCTGTATAATCCTGTTCCATTCCAAGCTCTGTATCAAAGGTTAAAACACTGTCTTTGGCTACCCATCCAGGAGGCATGGCATCTCCGTTATAGGCTCTCCAGCCATCAGTTGAAACGCCATCAAATAGATAAATCCATTCGTCAGACGCCTTTGTTTTTGATGCCTCTTGACCTACCTCCTGGGCCGTTTCTTCATGCTGAACTTTTGGTTCTTTTTTACAGGAAATGAGTATGGTACAAAGCATTAAAATGGCAAGCAATTGTTTCATAAATTCTAAATATCTTTATGTTATATTGAAGATTGTATCTGTAAATGTACAAATCAAAATCAAAAATCACCTCCTTAGTTGGTCATAATTAGGCTCTTAGAAGATAGACTCCCTGTTCCGGTGGTTAAATGGTGAAATTCTTAAGATAAAAGACATCCTGTTCTATAGATGGAATATCAACTATACGGATTTAAATATACACTGAGATACTTAAGAAAACCATTGTGACTACGACTAGAATTATAGCCAGGGGGGTCACAAATTTTAACCATTTATCATAACCTACTTTGATAATCGCTAAGGAAGCTAGAATGAGACCTGTAGGGTTAAAGAGGTAAAACAATCCCATGCCGTATTGATAGCAATTGACAATCACCTCTCTTCCTATGTTTACTGTATCTGCCAAAGGAGACATAATAGGCATCGTTAACACGGCCATTCCAGAAGAAGATGGAATAAAAAAGGATAGGCCACCATAAACAAATAATAGTGTATTGGTAAATACTCCTTTGTTCATTCCCTCAGTAAAAGAACTTGCATAATAAAGCATGGTATCACTGATGAGTCCGTCATCCATAAGCACAGAAACACCTCTGGCAATTCCTATAATAAAAGCCACACTTAATAATTCTCCTGCACCCTTTGAAAAAGAATCTATAAAATCACTTTCCTTCATTTTCCCTACAAAACCAATGAGTACGGAACCGACAAGGAAGGTTGCCGTCATTTCAACAAACCACCAGTCTAGCATTGAAACTCCTATGATCATGACGATAAAACTCAAAGAAAAAATGAGGATGATGACTTTTAATTGACTGGTCAATCGCAATGACTCATCATGTGTTTTGAAGCTGTGCAATTCCTCCTTTTTTTCCTCATAAATTAATGAGGCTGTAGGGTCTTTTCTGACGCGTTTCGCATACCTTAAAATATACATGATGGTAATGATCAGGCAGGTGAGCAGCATAATGATTCTTCCTGTGAGACCGGTTGTCCAATTGATACCGGCTGCATCAGAGGCAATGATCACAGAAAAGGGATTTATCGTTGAACACATGGAGCCAACGGCAGAGCCCAGAAAAATACAGGCCAACCCGACCATTTCGTCATATTTTGCCGCTAAAAAAATAGGGATTAATATGGGAAAGAAGGCCATGGTTTCTTCAGCCAGTCCAAAAGTGGTCCCTCCGGCGGCAATTAAGGTGGTGACTAAAATAATAAGAAGGTATTCTCTTCCTTTCAAAACCCTCCCGAGCCACGATATTCCTGCATCAAAAGCACCGGTTTTATTCATAATGCCAATGAGTCCGCCAATGATCAGTACTAAAAAAATGATGTCAGCAGCCTCTATAATTCCTCTGATCGGAGAGGTTACAAAAGCTGCAAGCCCCTGAGGTTTGGAATCGAGTTTTTGATAGGTGTTTGGTATACTAATAGGTTTGTAGATATCTCCTTCGGTAAATTTATCCAATGGAATTTGTATTTCAAGAGTTTCCAGTGTTTCCTGGGTAGCAGGGAGCTGACTTGATCCTTCTGGCCCCGTTCTGATAAAAGAATTATTCTCCTTGTCAAAAGTCAAGTTATCGTATTCTCCGGCAGGCACAACCCAGGTCAGCAAGGTGACCAAACCAGCAATAACGATCAAAATGGTTTGAGCGGAGGGAAATTTTAGTTTCTTCATGTTAGCGGAGTTCCTTTGAGTGGTTTGTACTTAATTTGCTTAGATGCAAGATACATTTTTAAGGAATATCTTTTTTTACTTGTGAGATCAAAAATTTAGACGTTATTCTAGGTATAAGGAGTTACATATTTATGGGGAATTTTTAATTCTTAAGCTCTTTTCATATGCCTTTCTAAAAGTTTTCAATGTGAGTTCTTCTAAGCAATTTAAATTGAGTTCATTGAGTATGATATCAGTTATTTCGAACCTGGGAAACTCTCCTGTATTATTCAATAAAATAATGGTTATTCCAGAGTCCGGTTGTTTCAAAAACATGGAATAAAAGCCCAGATCGGTACCGGGATGATATACAATTTTATGTTTTTTAGAAGAAGAAAATTTGAAATCATCGATCATCCAACCATAGCCATAATAGGCATCCCAATCAGTGTATTGAATTCTGGGTTTGAATAAGATTTCTTTTTTTTCATTGGGTATTAAAGTTTCCTGATCCAGAGCCTTGCTCCACTTCAGCAGATCTGAAGTTGATGAGGTAATTCCTCCGGCACCTGCCACATTTTGTGGATGGTACTTTGGTTCAGGATCTCCGTAAAGAAAGCCGGTGGCTAAATGAGAACTGTCTTTGGCTGTGCCAAAATAGGTGCTTGTCATGTCCAAAGGATCAAAAATTCGAGTTCCTAAGATTTTCTCAAAAGCTATCCCTTCTATTCGTTCTGCAATAAGCGCTAAAACAGTAAAATTGGAATTCGAATAATCAAAACGGCTTCCTGGTTGAAAATCGAGGGTGTCACTACAAAACGTAAAAACAAGGTCATTCAACTGATAGGAATCTTCCAGTATTTTTGCCGCATATTCTTTATTATCAAGATAATCAGGAATTCCAGACCGATGACTTAATAATTGATCTATAGTGAGCTCTCCGTGTTTATAGTCAGGTAAGAATTGAGCAATGGAATCGGTGAAATTAAGTTTAGCCTCATTTTCTAATTGCATGATGATCATGGCCGTAAAAGTCTTGCTCAAAGATCCTATTTTGAATTGACTATGCACAGAATTGCTTGTCAGCTTACTATTATAGCTTTTGTTTAAAAGAGTGTTGCCTTCTTGTTGAATGAGAACAGTGCCGTTGAATAAGTCTCGCCTGTTAAAAAACTGCAGGAGACTGTCAATTCTGAGTTGTGAATCTTTAGGAAGCTTTGAAACATATTCATCTGCCTCTATTTTAAGATCATTTGACTTATTGTTAGCCTCCAGGGTTTTTGCTATGGCAGAAAAGTTTTGTGTGGGCAATATAATCGTATAGTCCTTCCAAAAATC
>CAYQPI010000088.1:0-9798 GCA_964419405.1 uncultured Flavobacteriaceae bacterium | reverse complement strand
AGGAAATAGGGGTCAAAAAAGGCTGGATCAAAACCAAAGGAATATTCAAAGACGTTGCCTTATTACAACTCATAAATCAAAATCATCTATGAAAAAAAAGATTGCCATTGGAATTGCCATTATTGCTTTAATGATCGCTTTAATCGGCTACTCGTTTTACAGCAAAATTTACAGTTCGAATGTTACAGAAACCACCTCCATTTTCATTCCAACGGGAACAGATTTTGAATCGTTTATTAGCATCATTGAACCTCATGTGAAGAATGTTGATGACTTCATATGGGTGGCCAAAAAGAAGAACTACCCCAATAAAATCAGATCGGGAAAATTCAAGATCACCAAAGGAATGAACAATGATGCACTTGTCGATCATTTAAGAGGTGGTAAACAAGAAACCATCACCCTCACTTTTAACAATCAAGACAGTCTTGAAAAATTGGCGGGAAGGGTTTCAGTTCAGATTGAAGCAGATTCATTGTCGCTTCTACAGGCTTTTACAAATAAAGCATATCTCGAGCAAAACGGCTTCGATTCGAAAACAGCTTTAGCCATGTACATTCCTAATTCATATGATTTTTACTGGAACACCAATGCAGATCAATTTCAGGAAAAAATGCTGAAGGAATATAAAAAATTCTGGAACGAGTCAAGAATACAAAAAGCAAAAGCGCAGAATATTAACCCTTTACAAGTTTCAACACTTGCTTCTATAGTACAAAAAGAAACTGCGGTTGTCAGCGAAAGAAAAACGGTGGCTGGTCTATATTTAAACCGTCTTCATGACTTTTGGCCATTGCAGGCAGATCCAACGATCATATTTGCCTTAAAACAAAAGTACGGTCAAGATAAAGAATTTAAAAGAGTATTAAATAAAGACTTAAAAATTGATTCTCCTTATAATACCTATGCCAACTTTGGTTTACCCCCTGGCCCTATTGGAATGCCCGATATTTCATCAATTGACGCCGTTCTAAATCCAGAAAATCACCAATATTATTATATGTGTGCCAATATTGAAAATATTGGCTACCATAAGTTTGCCAAAACATTGAAAGAACACAATATAAATGCGGCAGCTTACCAGAAATGGGTAAGTCAACAAGGAATAAACAGGTGATTGAAAAAAAACACCTACATATAATCACCTTACTGCTCCTTTGCTGTTTTTTTTGTGAAAATCATTTGGTTGCACAAACAAAGACTCCTTTTTTCCAGAGATCAGACACCCTGAACAAAAAAAGAAGAACCGCTGTATATGTTACCGAAGCGGCTCTGGCTACTGTAACTCTAATTGCCCTGAACGAGGCCTGGTACGCAAATTATGAACGATCTGGTTTTCATTCATTGAACGACAATAATCAATGGATGCAAATGGATAAGTTCGGACATATGTTCAGTTCCTATTATATTGGAAAAATGGGTATGGATGCCTTGGCCTGGGCAGGAGAAACAAAGAAAAACCAGTTGATCTACGGGGCTACGCTCGGATTTGTTTTTTTAACGACCATAGAGGTACTGGATGGCTTCTCTGAGGAATGGGGATTTTCAAACGGAGATGTATTCGCAAATGCCATGGGCACCGGGCTTTTAATTGGTCAGGAATTATTATGGGACGAGCAAAGAATTCAAATGAAATTCTCCTTTATGACCACCGAATATGCTAAAAACGACCCTGATAAATTGGGTAGCACGACCCTGCAACAGATATTAAAAGATTACAATGGTCAGACCTACTGGCTATCCATGAATGTCAAATCCTTTTTCAAAGAAAGTAAAATGCCTAAATGGTTAAATGTAGCCGTGGGCTATGGTGCCAATGGCTTACCGGAAGGAAGTTATGATTATTCGACCATGCCACCCAGCCCTATAGAATCCTATCGGCAATTATTTGCCAGTGTCGATGTTGACCTGACAAAAATAAAGACCAACTCAGATTTTCTTAAAACCGTTTTCAACGTTTTTAACTTTATAAAAATCCCTGCTCCTACCCTCGAATACCGAACTAATGGAGAATTCAAATTCCACTTTTTATACTTCTAATAAGAATTTGACTACCAGGAGTTTATCTCCAAATCCACCCCATTTATAAAAAATGCCTTATCTTTACAGCAGATATGTAATTTTTAGGCACTCCCTAACTAAAAAATACTATTATGAAAAAGAATATCATTTATATTACGCTCTGCGTGATATTGTTAACTGCATTTACACAGGACAAATCTCTATTTTTTAAAGATCCCCTAAAGGTACGGTACAATTTACCAAAGGCAAATGCTATTACTACAGTTAGTAAAAGCATAAAGCCATTTGAAGTTCATTTAACACCACATGTTGACAACCAGTATATCGGGTTTAAAGAGGCTTTGGCATTTAAGGAATCAAGAGGTAATTATCGAAAAGTAAACAGCCTTGGCTATCTTGGCAAATATCAGTTTGGAGAAACAACACTGAATCGTATTCGAGTATATGATACGCATTCATTTTTGAATGATTCCAAACAACAGGAAGAGGCCTTCTATGCTCTATGCTCTCTGAACAAATGGATTTTGATCAGAGACATCAAAAGAAGTGTGGGCAAAACGATCAATGGCGTTGAAATTACTGAATCAGGAATTTTAGCCGCGGCTCATTTGGCGGGAGCAGGCAATGTAAAAAAATACTTAAGAAGTAATGGCAAGCACAATGCTTATGATGCCTACGGCTCTGATGTGGCTTACTATATGAAAAAGTTTGCGGGCTACGACACTTCCTTTATCAAACCTGTGAAGAACGCACGTCTTTAATATTTGTGAAATATAAAGATACAGGGTCTTTTATGAAGATCTATGTTTTCTGATTTCCATTCTTTTGCGGTGAGTGTCTTGATGTATTCAGTACTCAAGGTAAGATCTGCTGCCACACATAAAAGAGTTGATGGTGTTAAAGAAGAACGCAATTCAGTCAGTAATTTTTGATTTCGATACGGAGTTTCGATGAAGATCTGACTTTGATCGTTTTGTTTAGACCATTTCTCCAGTTCTTTGATTTTCTTTTTTCGTTCAGCTTTATCAATGGGCAAATAACCGTTAAAGGCAAATCGTTGTCCATTCAAACCTGAGCCCATCATGGCCAGCACAATGGAGGAAGGTCCTACCAAGGGCACAACCTGTACTTTTTTTAGGTGAGCAAGCATGACAATAGTGGCCCCTGGATCTGCTATAGCGGGCACACCAGCTTCAGAGAGAAGACCAACATTGATTCCCTGAAAACAAGGATCAAGAAATGATTTTGATTCAAACTCACTAGTGTATTTGTCGAGCACAAATAATCGCAGTGCCGGTTGAGATTTTCTTGGCGTAATTTTTTTGATAAACCGTCGGGCTGTCTTTTCGTTTTCTACTATAAAGAAATCGATATCCTCTACGGCTTTTTTTACCGAAATGGGCAAGACCTCTAAAGGTTCATTTTCACCTAAAGTAGTCGGTATTAAAAATAACTTACCAAATTTACGATTCACGATTCAGGCGTTTTGCAATTTGTTCACAGGCTTCATTTAACATATCGTATACCAACTGAAAACCATTATCACCACCGTAGTATGGGTCAGGAACTTCTTGATTCAAATCTGCCGCTACCTCGTTCAAAATCAAATTCACTTTAGCAGACTCTGCATTAGTTTTGGCCAAGGCCATTACATCCTCATAATTAGATTTGTCCATCACATAGATTCGGTCAAAATCTTCAAAATCTTTGGCTGTAAATTTCCTGCATCGCTGATCAGTGATATCAAGTCCATTGACACGAGCTACCTCAATAGATCTGGCATCTGGCAATTCACCTACATGCCAACCTCCTGTACCAGCTGAATCGACATAAATTTGATCAGCATCAAGTTTAGACCTCAGTATACCTTCAGCTAATGGCGACCTGCAAATATTTCCAAGACAAACCATTAATACCTTCACCATAAAATAGTACTATTTAAAACGTAAGCTTTTTTGTTAATTCATCAACATACTTGCGAAATTGCTTATCGGTTTCAGTTAAATTATCAACTGTTTTACAAGCATGAAGTACGGTTGCATGATCACGACTTCCGATTTGAGAACCTATACTAGCCAAAGAAGCCTTGGTCATTCGCTTGGCAAAATACATGGCCAACTGTCTGGCCTGTACAATATGCCTTTTTCTTGTTTTTGACTGTAGCGTGGTTACATCCATTTCAAAATACTTGGAAACCACTTTTTGAATATAATCTATCGACACCTCTTTTTTAGTGTTCTTCACAAACTTATCAACGATCTGCTTGGTCAGTGATAAGGTAAATTCTTTTCTATTGAAAGAGGCCTGGGCTATTAAAGATATTAAAACACCCTCAAGTTCTCTAACATTGGTTTTGATATTCTTTGCAATATACTCAACAATTTCTTCCGGTATTTCAACACCATCTCTAAACATTTTACTTTTTAAAATGCTAATTCTGGTTTCGTAATCGGGAGCCACCAATTCAGCAGAAAGCCCCCATTTGAATCTCGACAACAAACGCTGCTCAATGTCCTGCATATCCACAGGTGCCTTATCAGATGTTAAAATGACCTGTTTACCGTTTTGATGCAAGTGATTAAAAATATGGAAGAAAACATCCTGAGTTCCAGATTTTCCTGATAAGAATTGCACATCATCAACAATCAGCACATCAATCATTTGATAAAAATGAATAAAATCATTTCTTGTATTGGCTTTTACCGAATCAATAAATTGCTGGGTAAATTTTTCTGCCGATATATAGAGTACTGTTTTCTCAGGGTATCTCTCTTTGATTCGCACTCCTATTGCCTGAGCCAAATGAGTTTTACCAAGACCTACACCACCATAAATCAATAAAGGATTAAAGGAGGTTCCTCCAGGCTTGTTTGATACTGCCATGCTCGCAGATCTTGCCAGACGATTTGAATCACCTTCTATAAAGTTTTCAAAATTATAGTTAGGATTTAACTGGGACTCAATTTTAACTTTTTGAATTCCAGGAATGACAAAGGGATTTTTTAACTCTCTCTTGTCAATTTCTAAAGGAATGGTTACTCCCTGAGAATTAAATGGTTTTTTATTCGAACTTGGGAATTTTACAGTATGTGGTTTCTTGTTGCTGTAGGTATTTTCCATACGTACATCATAGACCAGTTTTGCATGATCGCCCAGCTCTCTGATAAGCGCAACTCTTAATAATTTAATATAGTGCTCCTCCAGCCATTCAAAAAAGAATTTACTCGGCACCTGGATGGTCAAAACATCTCCCGCAATTTTAATCGGCTTTATAGGTTCAAACCAGGTTTTATAGGCTTGAGGTTTAATATTATCTTTTATAAAAAGCAGACAATTATTCCATACAGAGGAGGCTGTTCTCGTCATTTAATTAAAATATTTTTGAATTAAGTATCGTTCCCTTTTTCTTGACAATTTGTGTGTTCACTTTGCCAATACAAATTTGTGAATAAACTTTATTATAAAAAAATAAAATTGCTATTGATTCTTATTTATTTTTTCATTAAACTGTCTGACCACAAAATACAACAAAATGATCACAAACCAAACAAAAATACGTGTTAGATATGGCGAAACTGATCAAATGGGCTATGTCTATTACGGAAATTACGCACAGTTTTTTGAGGTTGGCAGGGTTGAATGGCTAAGGGCTTTAGGTGCCAGTTATAAAAGTTTGGAAGAATCAGGAATTATGCTTCCAGTTATTGAGCTGAACATCAAGTATATGAAGCCCGCAAGGTATGATGACCTCCTGACAGTGACCACAATTTTGACAAAAAAACCCTTGGTAAAAATCGAATTTGACTTTGAAGTTAGAAACGAAAAAGATGAATTATTAACCACAGGTTATACTAGTTTGGTTTTTATGGACATGAAAAAAAACAAGCCAATAAAGGCACCTGCATATTTATTAGAACAGATCTATGCTCAGTTCAATTAGAGAACCTCGCTTTAAGACATCTAAGATCTATAAATAATTTCAAAATCTCAGCCGCTTTATTCTTTCTAACCGCAATCTGAAACTGACAATTCAATTCCATTTTTTGTGCCTTAATTTTTAAGTGATGCTCTTTGATAATACGCATCACTTTATCCATATGAGCATAGTCAAATGTGAGATCGATTGCTGTCATTAACATGCGGTTTACTACAATTGCATTTTCCAGACTGAGCTTCGCTCCAATTTTATAGGCTGTCACCAATCCGCCAACACCTAATTTGGTACCTCCAAAATAACGCACAACCACCACCAATATATTGGTCAGGTCAAAAGATTGAATTTGACCATAAATAGGTTTCCCGGCGCTATTGCCAGGCTCCCCATCATCATTATATCTATATATTGGAGTTTCAACACCCAGTTGCCAGGCATAACACCAATGCCGTGCCTTGGAATGAGACTTTTTGAGTTGACTCAAAATTGGCTCAACCTCATCAATCGACTCTATGGGATAGGCAAAGCCTAAAAACTTACTGCCCTTCTCCTTGAAAACAGCCCCTTCTGAGGCTTTTTCAATCGTTTTATAAAGATCCGAATCGTTCACCTCCATTAGTGCTCATTTTTATAAGTCAACAAAGCAGTATCGCATAAAAACGTTTTTGAAATTGGATTTAATTCAAGTCTGGGCGCCTTAAGCCCCTTGCTCAAATTACGATTTCCGACAAACACATGAGCTTTATCCCAATAGTCTGACGCTATAAAAGACGACAAAGTAACTGCTCCACCCTCGATGATCACACTCTGAATCTCAGCAGCATATAAATGATCAAGTAGTTGCCTGACCACATCCTCGCTAAAATTTAACTTCACATAGATTGTGTTTTCCGCCACTTCATTCTTGATTTCATTATATATAAATGTAAGTACTGCATTATTCATTAAATGAGCGGATGAAGGCAGTTCCAACTTTCTGTCAATAAGTAATCGAATGATTGGGTTTCCTTCAAAATGTCGCACATCAAGTTTAGGATTATCGTTCAAGGCCGTTTTCTTACCAACTAAAATAGCAGCCTCTTCAGCTCTGTATTGATGTACCCTTTGTTGGGCATATATATTTGATATCCAAAAGGGCTCTCCAGATACCTTTAAAGAGTCATCGGGAGCTATAAATGCATCCTGACTCTGGGCCCATTTTAAAATGACATAAGGCCTCTTCTTTTCGTGAAAACAAAAAAAACGAGCATTCAAGTCTCGGCAATCCTGCTCTAAAACCAAAGTAAGCACTTCTATCCCATGCTTCTTAAGCCTTTCTATCCCTTGTCCACCTACCATTTTATTAGAATCTACCGATCCAATGACCACTTTTTTAAATTTATGCTTAATGATAAGGTCTGCGCAGGGAGGTGTTCTTCCATGATGAGAACATGGCTCCAGATTCACAAAGATCGTCGACTCGGCAAGTAAGGATTTATCAGCTACAGAAGCAATGGCATTTACTTCTGCATGTGCCTCACCCGCCTTCCGATGCCAGCCTTCGCCAATGATTTTATTATTGTATACTATAACGCTTCCCACCATCGGATTAGGATACACCAGACCCCTTCCGTTTTCAGCCAACTGAAGACAGCGTCTCATATATAATTCATGATCTACCCAAACATCTTGCATCCTGCGAAATTAATAAGATTCTACTTCATTTAAACAAGTTTATATCATAAAATAAAAATTGGGAATGAGGCAACTCCCCTACTTATTAGCAGATAAACACTATATTTCGATCTCAAAATAAACACCCTATAAATACACTCATGACGATAAAGGCATTACAAGAAGTATTTAAAAGTGAATTAAGCTCTATTTACCCTCTTGAAGAAATCAACAGTTTCTTCTACCTCTTATCTGAGACCTTTGTTAAAAAAAAACGACTGGATATTGCATTGGCGCCAAATGAGGAAGTTAGTAAAGAAGACCGCTTACGCTTTACTAAGGCACTGGAAAAATTAAAAACCGAATATCCTATACAATATATAATAGGTGAGACAGTATTTATGGAGCTACCCTTTCTCGTAAATGAACACGTGCTTATTCCCCGACCAGAAACAGAAGAGCTGGTCTCCTGGATCCTCGAAGATCATGTTCTTGCTGAAAAATTAGAGATCCTGGACATTGGAAGCGGAAGCGGCTGCATACCTATTTCACTTGCCAAACAGTTTACAATAGCAAGCATTAAAGGCTTGGATATTTCTGAAGAAGCCATTGAAGTCGCTCAGAAAAATGCACATAGAAATAATGTGTCTGTTGACTTTATCAAAGAAGATATTTTAAAAGCAACCGCATTAAAACAGAATTTAGACATCATTATATCTAATCCCCCCTATGTAAGAGAAAGTGAAAAAACACAAATGAAAAACAATGTGCTAAAATTCGAACCACGAATCGCCTTGTATGTTAGTGATGAAGACCCACTACTGTTTTACAGAAAAATTGCTGAATTGGCCCTAAAGTCATTGAAACCTTCAGGAAAGCTTTACTTTGAGATCAACCAATACCTGGCAAGCGCTCTTTGTGAATTATTGCGAGACACAGGTTTTATTGATATTAAGGTGAAAAAAGACATTTACGGTGCCGACCGAATGATCAGGGCAATTAAAAAATAAATATATTTGCCCCATGCGAATAGATATAGTCACAGTTTCTCCTGAATTGATAAAAAGCCCTTTTGAGCACTCCATCCTAAAACGAGCGCAGGACAAAGGTAAAGCTGAAGTTCATTTTCATGACCTTAGATCGTATGCCATCAATAAATATGGTAAAATTGATGATTATCAATTTGGAGGCGGGGCAGGAATGGTGCTCATGATAGAGCCAATTGACAAATGCCTTAGCCAATTGATGGGAGAAAGAACCTATGACGAAGTCATCTATATGACTCCAGATGCGAAAACCTTGGATCAAAAAACAGCCAATATTTTATCTGATAAAGAGAATATTTTAATCCTTACTGGTCATTACAAAGGTGTTGATCAGCGTATCAGAGACAAATATATTACGCGTGAAATTTCTATTGGTGATTATGTACTCTCTGGGGGAGAACTGGCGGCCGCAGTCTTATGCGACGCTGTGATCAGACTCATTCCCGGGGTTCTCGGAGATGAGACTTCTGCCTTGACTGATTCATTTCAGGATAATTTGCTGGCACCACCCGTTTTTACCAGACCGGCAGACTATCAGGGAATGAAGGTTCCTGAGATTCTTTTATCTGGTAATTTCCCAAAAATTGAAGAATGGAGACATGATCAGGCTATTGAAAGAACCAAATTGATCCGACCTGACTTATTAAAGGATGATTGATCGCATATCCTTGACGATAATTACCTAAGCTATCGCATGCCAATCAAGGGATTTACAGAATTTGATGATCAATTAAAATAATTTAATTTCCATTTATTATAATCAAAAGTTTTTTTATAAATTTGCAAACTCAAAATCAACCTCTGACGAAAATCGTGAATGTTGGTGATTGATCAACCATTTAAAAAGATATAATGGAAAATTTAATAAACTATGTACAGAACGAATTCGTAACTAAAAACGAAATTCCTAACTTTTCTGCAGGAGATACGATTACTGTATATTACGAAATTAGAGAAGGTAAAAAAACAAGGACTCAGTTCTTTAAAGGAGTTGTGATTCAGAGAAGAGGAAGTGGTGCTTCTGAAACATTTACAATTAGAAAAATGTCTGGTACTATTGGTGTTGAAAGAATCTTCCCAATCAACCTTCCGGCGATTCAAAAAATTGAATTGAACAAGCAAGGAAAGGTAAGAAGAGCAAGA
>CAYQPI010000087.1:0-2584 GCA_964419405.1 uncultured Flavobacteriaceae bacterium | reverse complement strand
GGCTCCATTTTTGATTTCATAGGAAGCATTTCCTCCTTTTATGGTCCAGCCGTCCATGGAATCATTTTTAAAAAGATCTTGCCATGGAGCCTCATCTTTTTTCTCTTGTGAACAGGAATGAACAGATAAGATCAAGGTGATCACGCAAAAGCTGTAAGATAAATTTTTAAATATTCTCATTGTTATAAATTAAATAAGTTAGGTAAAAACATTGATATTTCGGGAATATAACTGATTAGCATCAGCACGATGATCATGATAGCTAAAAAGGGTACTAGTGGTTTGATGACCTGTGTTACGGAAACTTTTGCCACACCACTTCCCACAAAAAGAAGGGTGCCAACAGGAGGGGTACAAATCCCGATACAAAGATTGAGTACAATGACGATTCCAAAATGTACCGGATCCATCCCTAAGGCTGTGACTACAGGTAAAAAGATCGGTGTGAAAATCAATACCGCCGGGGTCATATCCATAAAAGTCCCGATGATCAGTAAGATAATATTGATGGCTAGAAAAATGGCGAATTTATTGTTGAGCTGTTCCAATAGAAATGTGCTGATCATTTCCGGGATGCCTTCAAATGAAAACAGCCATGACATGGCCATGGAGGTACAGATCAAAAACATAACGACAGCAGTGGTTTTGGCACTTGATAGTAATACTTCTGGGAAGTCTTTTAGGCTCATATCTCCATATAGCAATGCCAGTATTGAAGCATATAAAACGGCTATGACAGAGGCTTCAGTAGCGGTAAAAATACCTGCAACGATACCCCCTACAACGATGAAAAGTAATAATAAACTAAAAAAAGCTTTTCTGAAATAAGTCCAGATCTGAAACAGACTCGCTCGTTCACCCTTTACATAGCCCCTGCTAATGGCAATGAATGCGATATATCCCATAATGGCGATGCCTAATAAAATCCCCGGTAGGTAACCAGCGATAAAAAGAGCTGCAACTGAGGCAGTTCCTCCACTAGCCAGCGCATAAATGATTAGGATATTACTTGGTGGAATTAGCAGTCCTGTTGTGGAAGAGGTAATATTCACTGAGGCACTAAATGTTCTGGGATAGCCTTCATCTTCCATGCGATCTGTCATGATGGAACCAATGGCAGAAGCTGCAGCAAGAGCAGATCCTGAGATAGCGCCAAAGAGCATGGAAGCCAATACGTTGACATAGGCTAGACCTCCCGGGAGACTGGCCACAAGAGATTTGGCAAAATTGATCAGGCGATTTGCAATACCGCCGCGTTTCATGATCTCACCGGCAAGGATAAAGAAGGGAATGGCAAGTAAGGCGAAACTATCAATTCCGGTAGTCATTTGCTGGGCAACGGTTGTAAGCGCTGGTAAATTGTCAATATTCATCATCAAACTTAGGGTGGTGGCTATACCGATGCTGTAAGCCACAGGAACCTTAAGTAATAAAAGCCCTATAAAGCTCACAAATAAAACGATGATGCTTAATACCTCTATGCTCATCATCAAGAAGTTTTTTGATTTGTAAGAATATTCGAGATATGATAGCTTGAATAGCACATAATAAGAAAACCACAAAAAGGAAGAATCGCATAAATATATCCCAAAGGTATTCTAAGGGTACCTGAAAGTTGATCGAGATGCAAGGTGGTGTACACCAAATTACCGCCTCCTATCAGCATTACGATGAGTGCAAAAAGAAATATAAACAACTCTATAAGAATGCTTGCTTTTTTTTGAGCCTTGGCAGACAGTTTTTGATACATAAAATCCATGGATAAATGCTCTTTTTTGGCATTTAAATAGGCTGCACCCACGATGGTCATCCAGATTAACGAAAAACGAGCAAATTCTTCTGTCCATGAATAAGAACCGCCCAACAGATATCTGGAGAATACCTGAAAAAGGACATCCAGCACCAAGAGTGAAAAAATCAGCATCAGGAAAACTTCCAGAAACCTGTTCACCTTATTAAAAATGAGTTCAGCTGTTTTCATACTTATTGATTTTTAATTTGTTCAATAATTGTTGACATGTCAGGATGTTTTAAAACAAAATCTGTTACCAGAGATGTAGATTTTTCAGCAAATAGTTCCTTGTCTGGATAAATGATCTCTACACCGGCCTGCCTTGCGATCCTCATTGATTCATCGACTGATTCTTTCCAGAATATTTTTTGTGCCTGTGCAGATGCTTTGGCTGCAGCGTTGATCCATTGTTTTTCGTCTTCAGATAATTTTGACCAGTATTTTGTGCCAATAATGAGCACGTCAGGGACATAAGAATGTTGGTCTAAAGTGTAATATTTACTGATCTCATAATGATTTGAAGACACAAAAGAGGGAGGATTGTTTTCAGCCCCATCAACCACTCCTTGTTGAAGTGCTGTATATAATTCTCCCAAGGCCAGGGGAGTTGCAGAGGCTCCCATTGAATTTACCATATTGATGGCCATCTGATTATTCATGACCCTGATTTTCATATTTTTTAGGTCCTCTGGTGTTCTGATGGCTTTTTTACTGGTATAGAAACTTCTACTTCCGGCATCGTAATAACAAAGACCCCGGAGCCAGAATTTACTGCCTTTCTCCAAAATGGAG
>CAYQPI010000086.1:0-25277 GCA_964419405.1 uncultured Flavobacteriaceae bacterium | reverse complement strand
CAATTTATGTTCAATGATATCAATTGCCTTTTGAACTGTCAACATCTGCTCCATCGATTCATTATCTATCTCTATATCAAAAGCGTCTTCAACATCTAAAACGATATCGATCAGATTTGCTGAATTCACCTTTAGATCATTGATAAAATCTGTTTGGGCATTGAGCGATTCAAAGGCCTCCTGATCTTGTACATAAGGTTGGACAATCTCTTTTAATTTTAAAATCATTTCTTCTTTATTCATTTTTTAAGCTTTAAATTTTTGAAATACAACACAGGCATTAACATCTCCAAAGCCAAAGCTCGCTTTAACCACGGTACGAACTTCTTGTTCTTTCATTCGGTCGAGTATCGCCTCTTTAGAAATCAACGCTTCTATCTCAGGATGAAGGTCGTCACAATTTATAGAAGGAAAAACAAATTGATGCACAATTTGCAGAACGGCGGCTACAGACTCAATGCTACCTGCGGCTGCAAGACAATGCCCGGTCATGCTCTTCAGGGAATTGATCAAAGGAAAATTCTCTTTAGAATAGCCCAAAGACTCTTTCCAATTACGAACTTCCATCGCATCCTTGCTCGTTGCAGTTAGATGACCGTTGATACAGTCGACCTGATCAGCACGTATTCCTGCGTCCTTTATAGCCTCTCGAATACAACGTTGCACTGCGTTGGCATTTGGAGCTGTCATACTACCGCCATGACGTTGTCCACCGGAGTTAATATGTCCTCCCAGCACCTCAGCATAGATGGTCGCACCTCTGTTAAGTGCACTATCCAGGTCCTCTAATACAAAGGCACCAGCCCCTGAACCAGGCACAAAACCAGAAGCTGTTGCACTCATGGGTCTTGACCCTCTTTCGGGATTATTGTTGTGTTTGTAATTCATAACCCTCATGGCGTCAAACCCTCCCCAGATATAGGGACCGTGATCACTGCAACTACCCACCAGCATACGTTTGGCCTTTCCCTGTTTAATGCGATCGGCACCCATTAAAATGGCCTCTGTTCCAGTGGTACAGGCCGATGAATTTGTGGTGACCTGGTTTCCGCAAGCCAAAATCCCACCTAAATAAGCACTGATACCACTGGCCATGGTTTGAGCCACAGTGGTACTTCCTAAGCGTCTTACCTTTCCTGCATCCAATTTATAGATGGCCTCTCTGAATTTATCCACCCCAGACTGTCCGGTTCCAAAAATAATACCGGTATCAAAATCTACATCATTTTGTTCGTGTATATCCAAACCTGCATCTCTCCAGGCATCCATCCCTGCCATACAACCGTAAAGAATACCAGAACTTTTAAAGTTTTTAAGTTGTAAATCCGTAAGGTACTTCGTTTTTAATTGCTCACTTACCTCAGGTATACCGCCTATGCAACAGGAAAAACCCTGCTCTTTAAGTTCTTCAAAATAGCGAATACCTGAAACCCCTTCTTGAATTGATTTCAAAAAATGTGAAATTCCGACCCCATTAGGCGCCACTACTCCCATGCCTGTTATAACGATCCTCTTATTCATTTTTTGCGGTGATCATTCCTGCTATTAATCCACGACATACCAATCCTCCATTTTCATTATACATCTTTACCTGACATTTTAACTTATTAAATCTAAAATACTGTTTTTCAGATACAACCTTCACTTTTTCACCTGGTAACACCGGCAGATAAAAATCTACTTCATGTGAACTCAAGGCAATTCTTGGCAAGGCAGTTTTTAGCTCTTTTCTCATCAGATAGATCCCCAAACAAACGACACCTATCTGTGCCATTGTTTCTGTTAAAATAACGCCTGGGGTTATGGGATTATCTTTGAAATGAGCTTCATAAAAATAACTCTCTGCTGCATAGGTATAAAAGCCCGTAATTCCATGATCATTCATATTGGTCAAAGCGTCTACAAAGAGAAAAGACTGACCATAGGGTAAATGCGCTATAATTTCATCAGAATTCATGCCTTTAATTTATATGTTCTCCTCCATCAACCGGCAATACACATCCGTTGATCCATGCTGCTTCCTTTTTACATAACAGGTATACGACATTTGCCACATCCTTAGCGGCGGTCAACCTTGAAAAAGGGTTTCTTTTCACTGCTAATTCCTTTAATTTTTCACTATTCGGTATCATTCTTAACGACCGGGTATCTGTTACTCCGGCCTGAATACAATTTGCTCTGATACCGAAAGCCGCAAATTCTAAAGCAATGTTTCTGGTAATTGCCTCCAAACTAGCTTTGGCGGCTGATACTGCAGCGTAATTTTTCATGGGCCTCCTTCCTCCTTCACTTGTAAAACTAATGACCCTCGCATCTTCTGCAAACAAATTCTCCTCAAAAAGTGATTTAAACCAATCCAACAAACTGATGGCCATGGCATCTATGGTAATTTTAAAATCAAGACTTGATAGGGAATTCGATGGGTCAGCTATCGGTTTTAAATTCCCTTTAGCTATACTATGCAAAAGACATTTGATTCTTCCTTTATCCCCCATAGTTCGTTTTAAGGCGGCTATGATTTCCATTTTATCTTTTTCTTTCAATAAGTCTTTATTAAAAGAGCTAAAAGAATTCCCACACCTTCTTATATCATCAAAATCCAACTCAATCTCAGGTAAATCACTTTTCCTATCGCGATGAACAACACATACATTCATTCCTTGTGAAGCCAGTTTTTTGGCAGAGGCCAGGCCCAATCCTCTCGAACCTCCCAACACCAGTACCCAGTCATTAGTATCAAACTCTTTTACCATTGTAACAAAACTCTTTGCGCAGAAAACCCTGGCCCAAAACTTAACATCAGGCCCAAATCTCCTTTCTTTATGTCTCTTTCTAAAAAACGCTGTAACACATACAACACGGTAACACTTGACATATTACCATACAATCTTAAAACTTCTTTCGTATCATTTATGTTTTTTCCCAAATTACCAAATAAGGCCTCAACAGTCTGTACGATCTTTTTACCACCGGGATGAAAAATCAAATGGTCAACATCTGCTATTTTCATTTGATTCTTTTCTAAAAAAGGATGAACAATATCCGGAAAATAACTGGCAATAGTCTCAGGAACTGATTTGTCAAGGATCATTTGCAATCCTGTGTTTCTTAACTTAAACCCCATCATTTGCTCGGCGTTATAAAAATGATACATGGCCTCATCCACAATCACAGGGCCGGTATCTTCCTGACAGGATGATAAAATCACCGAGGCCGCTCCATCACCAAAAATGGCAGCACTGACCATATTAACCATAGAAAAATCATCCAGCTGAAAAGTCGCCGTTGGTGATTCCACAGCGATGACAGCTGCCCGTTTACCAGGATTCGCCTTTAAAAAATTCTTAGCATAAATAATCCCTGACACACCGGCAGCACAGCCCATTTCAGTGACAGGTAACCTTACAACATCCTGTTTCATATCCAAGCGATTGATCAAATAAGCATCAAGTGAAGGTATCATGATTCCGGTACAACTGACCGTAATTAAAAAATCAATATCAGTCGCTTCCAAAGATGATTTCTCAAGAGATTTTTTCAAACAAGATTCAGCCAAAATCACCGTTTCTCTTTCGTAAATATCGTTTTTCTCTTCAAAACTTGTTTTGAGAAAAACCTCTTTGGCATCCATAATTGAATAACGTTTATCAACACCAGCATTTTCAAAAATTTTGATCACTTTCCTTCTAAAACGACTCTCCTGATCTGATAACCAAAGGTCTACAAATGGAATGATATCCTTGGTTTCTCTGGTATATTTAGGTAAGGCCTTGGCGACCGACATTATTTTAACACTCATACTTTTGTATACATGACCCATTGGAATCTGAAGGCCCACCTCCATCCAATATCGCTTTTGATTTTTAATTGTTTTGCAAAACTCTCTAATTCATTCTTTTTAAAGGCTCGAAGGATGGAAACCAAACCATCATTTCTTACGATCTTATTGTTAAAAAACAAACTGATCAAACTGAATAAAAAATAGGCTATTTTACTTCTTTGCAAATCATTTACGATGACACCCATTGATGCTTTTTCTTTTATCATTTGTAACTTATCGATAATTTCCTCATCACTCAAGTGATGAAGAAATAAGGTCAACAAAGCGATATCGTATTCATTACTCTTAAACTCTTCAGAAAAAATGTTTACTTGAAGATAAGATATATTTTCATAACCACGTGACAATTCAGTGGCATAGTTAATCGTGTCTTTATTAGCATCTACGCCTACCAATTCAAAGTCATACTCAAGTTTATCCCCTAGTTTAGATATGCGCCTCAGCATATCACCATTGCCACATCCTAAATCAACAATCTTTATTTTATGCTTCTTTGATTCATTTGCGATCAGTTTTCTGACACCGCTCAGGGTTATATGATTTCCACCCAACCATTTATTGATGGTGGCCAAAATATCCAGGTTCTCCCTTAAATGAGCTCCTTCTAATGAGAAATCATCCATGATCTCTCTTTCCTTACTTCTGCTCCTGGTATCTATCATGCTGTTTTAATTATTTTACCATGCGTCATTTGAATGATCATTGAAAGTAATTTTGGGTGTTTTTTTAGTTGACCCATTGAAAATAATGTAATTTTTTTCATTTTAAAAACGGAAGCCAAAAATCTGCCAACACCAAGTCTCAGTTTGAAGGATTTATTCCATTGGAGCCTGTATTGTTTCTCCAACTCAGATCGACTCATAGATCCCTTAAAATACTGCACAACTAATTCTGATATCATTTTGGCACTTCGAATGGCCATACTCATTCCATTACCAGATAAAGGGTGAATCATTCCTGCACTATCTCCGCTCATCAAAACATGATTTTCTACCAGTTTTTTACTGGCAAACGATATTTGACTAATACTGAGGGGATTCTCAAAGCTTGGCTCCACTTTATCCAGGATTGCTTTCAACGTTTTATTCTGATGCAGTATTTTCTTTTCAAATTCTGAGATATTCTTATACTTTTTAAATTGATTGTATTCAGCGATATAACAAATATTGATCCTGTTATCCTCTACATTCGATACGCCACAATAACCGCCATAAAAATGGTGTAAGCCCACCAGCCCTTCAGGGTATGTTCCTTTATAATGAGACTTAACCGCCAAATAAGGAGCCTTTGTTTTAAAAAATGACCTCTTTAGTTTTTGATCCAACACAGATCTCTTTCCATACGCACCGATAACAAATACACTTTTAAGATCATGGTGATTTTTTAATCTTATGGTAAACTGTTCTTCCTTGAACTCAATATCCATGACCGTATCTTTAATAACAACTACTCCCTGATCCTCTGCTTTATGTAACATCATTTCATCCAGAGAATAACGACTAATACTAAATCCTCCTAAAGGCAATTTTGCCTTGACCGATGCTCCATCTACAGCACTCATTTCAAAATGCTGAATGTTTTTCGCACCTTTCTCAAATGGATCAACACCCAGGTAATTCAAGTAAGGAAGCACCTCATTTGAAAGATACTCCCCACAAACTTTATGACGTGGAAAGTCATTTTTTTCAACCAAAGTAACATCAATTCCTAATCGGGATAAGTGAAGCGAAGAAGTCAAACCAGCTAAACCTCCACCCACTACAACGACACTTACTAAAGACATGAATTCAAATCAATTTTGAACTTAAAAGATACAGCTATTTTTGACAATGATTAGCCAAAGGAGGCAAATCAACCAGGATTCCGTAGCTATATCGATCAATAGTGTAATCCTTTGCACTTATTTATCAAATAGATAGGTCGTCAAAGTGATAAATAATTAATATTTTCGAACAAGGATCGTATTCCTTCTAAACAACATTAAACAGATACATTCTTGCTTCATGGCAAAAAATAATAAAATCATCATCATCGGGGCAGGATTCGGAGGCATCACACTCGCTAAGTCTTTTAAAAATAAACCTGTGGATGTTCTTCTGATCGATCAAAACAATTACCACAACTTTCAACCACTGATGTATCAAATCGGAACAGGAGGATTGGAGCCCTATAGTATTGCTTATCCGGTTAGAAGAATTTTTAGAAAACAGAAGAATCTGAGATTCAGGATGACAAAAGTAAGATCTGTCGACCCAGCAAAGAAAAAAATAAAAACATCTGTAGGTAGCTTTTTCTACGATTATCTAATTATCGCGACCGGAAGCAAGAGTAATTTTTTCGGTTTTCAATCTATAAAAAATAAATTATTCCCGCTAAAATCAATACCTGATGCTTTAAACATGCGGAGTTTTATTTTCCAGAATCTGGAAAGGTCACTCACCAAACAGAACGACGAATCTTTAGAAGAGATCTTGAATATCGCCATCGTAGGAGGAGGTCCTGCCGGCATAGAATTGGCAGGGGCCTTAGCAGAAATGAAGCGCTATGTGATTCCAAGAGATTTCCCAGATCTCGACACCTCAAAACTGAGCATTAATTTATACCAGTCTTCATCACGACTACTTAAAACCATGTCAGAGGAGGCCTCTCAGAAAAGCTTGAAATACCTTGAAAACCTAGGCGTCAAGGTGTGTCTTAATTCAAGAGTCACGAACTACAGTCAAGATGAATTGACCTTGTCTGACGGCAGTACTTTTAAAACAGACACCTTGATATGGACAGCTGGTGTGAAAGGTGCAAGCATCAAAGGTTTAGATGAAAAAGCGATTAACGGTGGAAACAGAATCCTTGTTGACGCCTATAATCAAGTCATAAACACAACAGACATATTCGCTATTGGCGATGTGGCGGCACATATTTCTGATGAGCATCCCCGAGGATTGCCAATGCTTGCCCCTGTTGCCAAGCAGCAAGGTAAACTACTGTCAAAAAACATTCTGCGATTGCTTGAGAACCAAGCCATGAAAACATTTGAATACAACGACAGAGGAGTAATGGCAACTATTGGTCGAAAAAAAGCTGTTGTAGATCTTGAAAAGTGGAAGTTTCAAGGTGGATTTGCCTGGTTTTTATGGATGTTTGTGCATATTATCTCACTGATAGGATTCAGAAATAAATTTGTGGCCTTTTTCGATTGGTTTACAAATTACCTGACCTATGACAAACCCCTGGGCTTGATTCTAAGGCCTCACAAGCGAAAATAAAACTAAGAGCAGCATGTAATTCCTTTTTCGATAGTTCTCTCTGTTGCTGCTTTTGTTTTTCAATTTCTAAATAGCATCATTTTTTGGTGAGATCCTATCACGAAATGACTCAATTATTGGCTACAAAGTAGTCATATCACCCAGGAATACTTCGATAAATCCAAATTGCCTTCTGACAAAAACCCAATAATTACGGGTACTTGAGAGCTTGTATTTACAAAATTTATAGTAACATATACATTTGTAATAGTTTTACTATTAATAATAGACATATAACTATTATATTTGTACCTGAGGGCATAATTTAATGAAATAATGTATGCCTTTGATTTATAAGTAATCATTATTTGAAAATGAAAACAAGCATATTCACACCCTGGCAACGATTTGTACGCCTCATAGAATTAGATAAGAGAGATATCAAACAAGTCTTGTATTACGCCATATTTGCAGGATTAGTGGCGCTTTCTTTACCTCTCGGGATTCAGGCCATCATCAACCTGATTCAAGGAGCCCAGGTATCAACTTCATGGATTGTATTAGTTGTTTTAGTGACCCTTGGTGTGGCATTTCAAGGTGTCTTGCAATTGATGCAGTTTCGTATCATGGAAAATATCCAGCAAAAAATATTCACTCGTTCCTCCTTTGAATTCGTCTATAGGTTTCCGAAAATAACCTTAGAAGCCTTAGGTAATGACTATCCTCCTGAACTGGCCAACCGTTTTTTTGATACCCTAACAGTACAAAAAGGTCTTTCTAAGATCCTAATTGACTTTCCTGCAGCCATGCTGCAAATTATATTAGGCCTCTTGCTATTATCCTTTTACCATCCTTTTTTTATCATCTATGGTATCCTTTTAATCTTACTGGTTTATATTTTATTTAAATCCACTGCAAAAAAAGGGTTGGAATCCAGTCTATCAGAATCAAAGAAAAAATACAATGTAGCACATTGGATCCAGGAAGTGGCGAGGTCATTGATTAGTTTTAAACTATCTGGACGCACAAGTCTTGCCATGAAAAAAAATGATGCCTTAACGGCCGAATACCTCAGCGAAAGAGAAAATCATTTTAAAATCCTTATGCTCCAATTCGGTCAAATGATTGGATTCAAGGTTCTTGTGACATTAGGATTATTACTTATCGGTGGACTTTTAGTGATCAATCAGCAAATGAATATTGGTCAATTTGTTGCCGCTGAGATCATCATCCTACTATTGATCAGTTCAGTTGAAAAAGTAATTACCGGTTTAGAATCATTCTATGATGTTTTGACCTCACTCGAGAAAATTGGACAGGTAGTAGACAAAGATCTTGAAGAACAAGAAGGTGAAGACCCTTTTGAAAATCAACAGGGGATTCATCTTGAGTTAAACGAAATCGGATATACCAATCAGGAAGGTCATGACATTATAAAAAATGTCAGTTTTACATTCTCAAGCAAAGACAGGGTTCGCTTAACAGGAGATTCTGCCTCAGGAAAAACAACCCTTTTAAAGATCATTGCCGGCCTGATTCCTGTAAGTTCTGGCGCACTGTTTGTCAATGACATTTCGTCAAAAGCCATTTGGATGAACATGTACCGATCAAAAATTGGGCAAGTACTTCCCGGACAAACTCCGTTTGAAGGAAGTATTCTGGAAAACATCACTTTTGGTAGCAAAGACTATGATAAATTCAGACTCAATGAAATTCTTAAAATACTTGGATTAAGTGATTTTATAAAAAGGCAAGCCAATGGAATTCATACTATAATTCATCCAGAAGGTCAAAGTATCCCATTGACAACAGCCAAAAGAATTTTAATTGCGCGTGCGATACTTCATGAACCAAAACTCTTGATTTTAAAGGACCCCTTAGAATATTTTGAAGATGATGAGGCTCAGAGAATTATTGATTATTTAGCATCTCCTGACAGGAATTGGTCACTAATCGTATCCAGCAATAATCAGTTTTGGCGCAGCAAGTGTACAAGAACCATCAACTTATATGATGGAACAAATCAACAAAAATAGATATCCAATGCTCAATATATCACACAATCAGTTAAATAAGAAGGTAACAATAACAGGTTATGCTTCTCATAAAAAGGCTTTTGAAAGGGTGCACTTTAAACTCTTCAATAAATTTGTTGGCTTTTTCTTTCTGTTTTGCTTTATCATTTTGTTTTTACCCTGGACTCAAAACGTTACTGCCGATGGCTATGTGACTACCTTGACTCCTGATCAGAGGCCACAAACCATACAATCTCAAATTCCTGGGCGCATTGAAAAATGGTATGTAAAGGAAGGAGATTTTGTAAAAAAAGGAGATACAATTCTTCATATATCTGAAATCAAAACAGAATATCAAGATCCAAAACTGGTCGAAAGAAGCAAAATGCAAAGAGACGCCAAAAGCAATAGCGTGATGTCATACAAGCAAAAAGTAAGAGCACTAGAAAACCAATTTGTCGCTATTGAAAGAGAACGACAGCTAAAGCTCTCACAGGCTAAAAACAAATTGCAACAATCAAAACTCAAGGTAAAAAGTGATAGTATGGACCTTGGAGCGGCTCAGATTAATTATAAAATTGCTGAAATTCAATATGACAGATCTATCACCTTACAAAAGGAAGGGCTCAAACCAATGACAGATGTTGAGCAAAAGAACATCAAATTACAAGCATCACAAGCCAAATTAATCTCTCAGGAAAACAAACTGATGGCAAGTAGAAATGATGTGATCAATGCTGAAATAGAAATCAATCGAATTTCGGCAGCATATGCCGACAAACTTTCGAAGGCTCAAAGTGATAAATACACCGCCTTATCGAACCAGTTTGAGGCTGAAGTTGAAACATCAAAACTAGACAATACCACCTCAAATTATGAAATAAGAAACAGTTTATATTTTATCACTGCTCCTCTTAACGGATACGTAAATAAGGCCCTAAGAGCAGGAATTGGTGAGACCTTCAAGGAAGGTGAATCACTGGTAGGAATCATGCCGGCACAATATGATCTTGCTGTGGAAACCTTTGTAGAACCCTTTGACCTGCCTTTGATCCATAAAGGAGAAGAGGTTCGAATTCAGTTTGATGGTTGGCCTTCTGTATTTTTCAGCGGATGGCCAAACGCATCATTCGGAACCTTTGCAGGTAAAGTGGTGGCTATAGAAACCTTTATCAGCAGCAACGGAAAATTTAGAGTACTGATCGCTCCTGATACCGATAAAAATCCCTGGCCCGAAAACGTTCGTGTAGGTTCTGGAGCTTATACAATTGCACTCCTACAGGATGTTCCCATCTGGTATGAAATATGGAGAAAACTCAATGGCTTTCCTCCAAACTATTATGCACCGGATACCACATCAATTGAAGCTAAACCTAAAAATTAATCCAATGAAAAAAGTTCTTTATATCCTTTTCTTTATTGGGTTATCTCATCATAGTCAAGCCAATAATCCAATCAAAGAAAGTTTCAGTTTTGAAGCCTTTCTCGCTTATGTTAAAAAGCATCACCCTCTGGTGAAACAAGCAAATTTAACCCTCAATATAGGAGAGGCAAATTTACTTAAAGCACGGGGTGGCTTTGACCCAAAGATCGAAGTAGATTATAATACAAAAGAGTTCAAGAACACTGAATATTATAATGAGTTGAACGCTGCTTTTAAAGTTCCTGTCTGGTATGGAGTAGAATTTAAAGCAAACTACGAGAATAATACCGGTGAATTTCTCAATCCTGATATGACGGTGCCCGAGGGAGGTTTGTATAGCGCCGGAGTTTCTGTATCCTTGGGGCAAGGGCTTATCATGAATGAACGTATGGCGACCTTAAAGAAAGCCAAATTCTTTCAAAACCAGACCATCGCTGAAAGAGAATTACTTGTAAATCAAATTCTATATGATGCCAGTATCGCCTACTTTAACTGGTTGCAAGCCTATAATGAAGAACAGATTTATATAAGCTTCTTAAACAATGCAGGGCGCAGGTTAAACGCTGTAAAGCAAAGTTATGATGAGGGAGACAAGGCGGCCATTGATACTTTGGAAGCCAAAATCACCGTGCAGAACTGGTCTCTTGGGCGTGAATCTGCTAAATTAAAAAGGCAAAAAGCAGGGCTTTTGGCCAGTAGTTTTCTTTGGCAAGAGGGTATCCCTTTAGAATTTAAAACATCGGTAATTCCCGAATTACCAAAGGAGGACATCATAAGCAATTCACTGTCACTACAACAGGTATCTCCTGATTCTTTGCAACTAGATGAGCATCCTAAATTAAGATCTCTTAATTTCAAACTAGAATCTTTGAAAATTGATAAAAGACTAAAGTCTAACAAATTGCTTCCAAAATTAGATGTTCAATATAACTTCTTAGCATCTGAAAATGCCGAGGCCTATTTATTCAACACCTCAAATTATAAAGCTTTTGTAAATTTCAGCATGCCCGTTTTTTTAAGAAAAGAACGAGGTGACCTAAAATTAGCCAAGCTTAAATTACAGGATATGAATTACGAAATAACTGCATCTTCATTGGCCTTAAGGAATAAAATTACAGCAGTTAAAACTGAAATTATTTCCTTAAAAGACCAGCAGTTCATTGTTCAAAATATCGTAAAAGATTACACGGCTTTATTAAAAGGAGAAGAAAGAAAGTTTTTTCTGGGAGAAAGCTCACTTTTTTTGATCAATTCAAGGGAACAAAGTTTGATAACTTCTCAACTTAAAGAAAATCAGATCACGATAAAAAAGCTAAGTGCCATGGCGAAATTATTTAATGTCATGGGTATGGCCCCGGCAGTTTCGGAGCTCAATTAGGAATCTTTGGCCCTATAAATTCAACATGCAGCTTCACTTCCCCGACAAATCTTCAATCTTCAATCTTCAATCTCAAATCGGATTACCTCCCTCTGGTCGGTGATCCTCTATGGGGACCGATGCCAAAGTAAAATCCTTCTAAATCGTTGCACGATTTGGTCTTTTTTGTTTTCACTTCCTTATGAAAACAAGTTTTCGGATTACCTCTCTTCCGTCGGTGATCCAAAATTGGCAACAAATTCAAAAATCCGTAATCCTTGCTTGTCTGTAGACTGGTTAAATCTCAAATATCCAATCTTCAATCTTCAATCTCAAATCGGATTACCTCCCTCTGGTCGGTGATCCTCTATGGGGAACGATGCCAAAATAAAATCCTTCTAAATCGTTGCACGATTTGGTCTTTTTTGTTTCAGGCCTTTACAAAAGCAAGCTTTTGACAGGCCTGAAACAAAAAATCCCTTCAAACAAAAGCTTGAAAGGATTTTACTTTGTCGGGATGACAGGATTTGAACCTGCGCCCTCTCGGCCCCCAGCCGAGCGCGCTACCGAGCTGCGCTACATCCCGAATCATTTTGAACTAAACACAATTCTAATCCAAAATTTAAGAGGACAAATATAATTGCGTTAATTTTCTCCTACAATAATTTTTGACAAATAATTAAGCAATTTTACACAGTTTTTTGCTTTAAACATTAGAACTAAAATATAATAATCATCTTTAATATCGTAACTTGCATTAAATGAGCATCTAAAATGTCTGTGAAAAAAATTGTCATACGAATCATTCTCATTCTTGCGATTCTCTTTGTCATTCTCAAAGGCTTGGAATGGTGGTTAGAACATAATTTTGCTGCCAGGATAAATGCCAACCCCGAAAGAGCCTACAATATTGAATATGAAGATTTCAACCTGCACACAGGTTTGAAGGGTATTACCTTAGACAAGGTACGTATCAGGCCTCTAAAAAAGGTCGAAGGAGCGGCTTCTATAGTCGGTGATGTAGACTATGCTACCCTTAATGGACTCGTTTGGGTTGATCTTTTATTTGGCAAAACCCTTAATATTAGCGAGATCGCTTTTGAACAGCCTGTATTTGAAATCACCCTTAGAACAGATACTGTAAAAAAGAATAGCGGTACGGGTATCCAGGATATGTTTGGAGATATTTTATCGAGAGGAGATCTTCAAAATTTTAGAATTGAAAATGGCTCTATGGTTCTGAAAGAATCTGGAAGTGAAAAAATAAAAGGTCAAATTAAAAAAGTAAATGTAACCGCAGTTAATTTAGAAACTGACACTATTCAACTCTCACATCTGATTCCTTTTAAGCTTGAAGATCTGCACGTTGAAATTGAAGATATCGAATTCGATCTAAATGATTACACGCATTTAAAATTGGGTCAGATCAATTATGACTTAAAGGAAAAAGTAATAAAATTACAGCATCTTTCTATGGGCTATTCCATCGATTGGGTTGCCGTTAGTAAAAAGGTTGGGATTCAGAATGATGTAATCGAAGTCAGTGTGAAGGAGATCAGCATGCACGAACTCGAACCATCCAGTAGTTTTTACTCACATCTAGATATATCAGCTCGAAAAGTTCTCATAGATTCTTTGGATATCACACTCTCTCGAAATAAAAATCTGGAAAGGCCAGCTGATGCAGTAAAGCCCATGTTTAATGGAATGATTTCATCCATACCCATTCCTGTCGAAATAGATTCTATCCAATTATTGAATTCAAGAGTCACCTATAGAGAATTGGGTGTGAATAAAGATGAATCAGGAAAACTAAGTCTGCAAAATATTGATGGTGTTATAAAAGAATTTACAAATATTCCTAAAAAACAAGATAAGATTCATCAATTACAATCTGAGCTCAGTGCTAATTTCAATGGTTTTGGAAATATGGAAATTGGTTTGACCATCCCTTATGATAAGGAAGCTTTTCAACTGGAAGTGGATATGAAAAATTTAGAAATGAATAAGTTCAATCCGATGCTTATACCCTTGGCAGGTGTAGAAATAGAATCAGGCGACCTTCAAAGGTTGCATTATACGATGAATGCTGAATCACAATTCTCGCAAAACAATTTAATATTCGACTATAAAGATCTTCATGTAGCCTTAATTAAAGAAAAAGAAAATCATAAATTCAAAAAACGGGCAATCATTTCTTTGATAGCAGAGGCTACTGTCAAAAATAACAACTATCCAGATCACAAGAATTACCTAACTGCCAGTTATGATACTGAAAGAAACATTTACAGATCTCCGGTGAATTATATCATTCAAGGAATGGTTCAGGGTATCGTCAGAATTGTCCCGGGAAAAAACATTGGTAATATGGCGACAAAAGACAGTAAGAAGAAGAAGAAAAAAAAGAAAAAAGAAAAATAGTACAAAAACCAGTAAAAGAAATCAGGCTTGAACTTCAAATTTTATAGAAAAAATATTCTTCTTAATATGATGTTTTGGATGATGTTACTTTTGGCTTCATCATGCGCATCTGACGAAATTCCCGAAGATGAAGGAATTATAGGATCATGGCAATTGGTTGAAATGTACTCAGACCCGGGAGATGGTAGTGGTAGTTTCAGACCCGTCGAAAGTGAGAAAACCATTACCTTTAATAAGAATAAAACATTCTCTTCAAACGGAACCCTCTGTCATTTATCTGTTGACTCCCTTGAAAAATCCAATGGTTTTTTCTCAGAGATCGACATGACGATCTCACCTAATCAATGTGAATTCAGTGTTGATCTTCCTTACGAAATCGAAGGTGATTTCTTGATCATTTATTATTTCTGCATTGAAGGCTGCGGAGAAAAGTATAAAAAAAGAACATAACTGTATTAGTCAATTCTTTGATGCGTCATCAGGAATTGGGTAATAAACAAGCACCTATAACAATGAAAATTGAATCTAAAAACAGTAGAAGAAACTTTATCCTTCAATCGAGTATCATCTCTGCTTCAGCGATCGGAATGCCTTCACTCCTATTTGCCAACAATAAATATGTAAAAAAGAATATTTCCATAAACGCTCATTTATGGGTTTATGCCAGCAAATTCCCTCCAAACTGGGACTGTACTCCTGTTCTTGAAACCGTGTTTTCAGATCTCAGTTACGCAGGCATTGAAGGTCTTGAACTCATGGAGCCTAATTTAAGGCATGATCATTCAGTGGCCGCCCTTAAACGTTTCATTGAGGAATACCAGGTGAAGGTTTCAGGATCTTCTTACGGCGTGGGCTTTTCAATGTGGGATAAAAATCAGCATGCTGAAATTCTTGACGATATTCATGAGATCATTCCAAGACTTAGTCAAGTAGGCGGGCGTACCTTCGGAATTTCGGTAGGTGGTGCAGATCACAAAAAGACTGATGTCGAATTAGATGCTCAGGCCGAAATTTTGATAAAGATTAGAGATATTTGTAAGGCCAATGAAATCGTTGCAAATCTTCATAACCATACTTATGAAGTAGAAAACGATCTTCACGACCTCAAAGGAACCTTAGCCAGAATTCCTGATTTCAAATTAGGACCAGATATCAACTGGCTCATCCGGGCAGGTGTTGATCCGGTAGAATTCATCAATAACTATGGCAAACAAATTGTTTATTTACATCTTAGAGATCAATATGATAATGGTGAATGGACAGAATATGTGGGTCAGGGAAGTACAGATTTCAAAGCAATAGGACAGGCATTAAAAGAACAGAAATTTGATGGAGATGTGGCCATTGAATTAGCTTTTCCAAATGATTTTATTCCACAAAATGCCTTAAAAGATGATTGGAAATTGAGCAAAGAATATATTCTAAAATCTTTTAACTGGTAATTGTATACGCAGGTTTTTGGACCGGTCTTTTCATGTATCAGATGAAATTCAAAAATAAAAATCAGTTCGACTTCCTGAACTAAAACCTCTATAAGACACCATTGAACTAGTATTGTAGTATTAATTAAAAAATCATAATACTATGTCATTAGATCAAAAAACAATCCTAGCTCCAAGAACCAAACTTGGTCAGGCCTTAGTTTCTAACAAAGTTGTAAAAGTTGCAGAGATCCTGTTTATCTTTTTAGTCTCAGGCACAATTGTTTCCTTATTTATCTCCGATCAACCCGATGATCTGGTCTACAACCAATTTGTTGTTTGGTGTGCCAATATTATCGTGCTCATTATCATCTTTACAGGGGTAAAATTACGTGGAGAAAAACTGAGTCAATTTGGATTGACCTTTAAAAAATTTAGCTCTAAGTATGCTTTAAAAACATTTTTACAGTCTCTGGTGGTTGCGATTCTGGCAACTACAGCATTTGTACTTGGAGCGGTCATCATGGCCAATGTTTCTGGCGTGCCGGCAGAAGCCGATCATACCGTTTATAATTATATCAGTGGCAATTTCGGCATGCTTTTGTTAAGCCTTGCAGGAGTGTATATTGTCTCTTCATTTGGAGAAGAAATCGTTTATCGCGCTTTTCTTATCAATCGTATTTCAGAATTAGGGCTTGACAACAGAACAACAACAATCATTGCCATTTTGTTGAGTGCAATCATATTTGGACTGGCACATTACAGCTGGGGATTAATGGGTATAATTCAAACAGCTTTTATGGGTCTGGTTTTTGCCTGTTCTTATGTATTTCTTAAAAAGAAAATATGGGTTTTAATTATAGCCCATGCTTATATGGATACCTTTTTAATGGTTCAAATGTATTTGAACTAAATATAACCATGCAGCCACCTGGCTTCTTAGAGTTCAAGACTGATGCTTGATCTTTTCATAAAGCTTGACCAGAGCCTGTAATAATTCCACAGGCCTGGTCAAGATTTGATAGTGATTTTTGCCAAACATTTGTGGTAAATAATACTTCGCCTGGGCCTCAATGGCCAAGGCATATGAATTTATTTTGCGTTCGTTTAGTTCTCGAATTGCCTGTTTGACATCATGAATTCCATATTTCCCTTCGTATCGATCATAATCATTGGGCTTCCCATCTGAAATTAGAATGAGCCATTTGTTCTTCGTGTTTCGCTGATCTAACAAATGCCCTGAATGTCTTAAAGCCGCTCCAATACGCGTATAACCACTAGGTTGAACGCCGCCGATCGTATATTTAGCTTTTTGCCATGGCTCATCAAATCCCTTCAGGTTTAAATACGTAGAATGATTTCTTGTTTTCGAATAAAAAGCGTC
Source organism: uncultured Flavobacteriaceae bacterium (assembly GCA_964419405.1). Taxonomy (GTDB): domain Bacteria; phylum Bacteroidota; class Bacteroidia; order Flavobacteriales; family Flavobacteriaceae; genus Lutimonas. The sequence goes on along the minus strand of CAYQPI010000086.1, from coordinate 8,173 downwards.
GATGGAAAAATCAATGTTGAACTCATTTAAAATTTCTCCAAATAATATCGAAACCTGCTTTTCAACATCTATAACTCTGTTCCCTGCAGCATAGGCATCGCTCGACAAACTAACATCCAGCAACAGTAAAATGGAAAGGTCTTTTTCTTTTTTTCGCCTTGATAAATAGATTTTATCGGACGGTGTATGCCTTGAATTCACCTCCACAAAAAGATCTGTCAGCGCATCTAAATCAAACTCATCACCTTCTGACTGTCTCCGTAGTTGCTGATACTTGTTGTTCACAGATGTGAGCATTTTACGAAGACCAGTCAGTGTGGTGGCATTCTGAGTTATGGTTTTATGATAAAATTCTACTTCCTTGCTTCTGGGCATTTTCGGATATACCTTACAGAATTCATCCTTATAGGCGCGTTTGGTATAATCCCATTCGTCATATAACCTATAAAAGTCATTCTCAGTAGCCTCCGCACTTTCGGCAACTGTTGTATTTTCAATAAAATCGGCCTGATATACTGAATGAACCGGATCATCGACTCTTACTGTGTATTTCATATGTAAGTCTTCAAGTGCATTCTCATGATCCTTCAGCTCATCATCTCCATCCATGTCACGAAAATTTCCTCCAAATTCATCTGCCGTCTCAACTTTTTCGAATTGATGCTGCAGCACAGCGTCGTCAAGTTGTTGCTGATCGAGTTGCGCCGAAATAATTTCTTCTACAGCTTTGGCTTTAAGCAAGGTTTTTTGCGTATCAGTATTGGCAGTTTTCACCTTGTCACTGAAGTTTTTTAACGTATCGCCCGAAGAGCCTTCCTGACCGTTTCGCATCCACTTTCCGTAGATCATACTGAAATCTACTTCATTTCCTGTATCATTCACATTTTCGTAATGATCCACCAACTTCTGATAATAATTTTTGGAAATTGGAAACTGCTCAAATAATTCTATTAAAACCTTTTTTGAGCTTGCTTCGGCTTTTTGACGTGACTCATTTAATGAATGTTCGGCAGAACCTGTCCAGTTTAAATCCAGCACTTTTTGAACAGATAAATACAAAATTCTAAACAAGTAGAACGAAATATTCTCCTTGCTCGTCGAAAACGAAGCATATACCGGAGGTAGAAAAAAATTATTATTTCTAAATCCTCCCTCTCTTTCTGCCTCAAAAAGTTCAATTGGTTCTCCCGTTATGGCTCGTGCAAACAAAAGTAACCGAGGCTTAATCTCGTTTAAACGTACAGCATGAGTAAGGCTTGCCTCTTTCTTTTTACTTCTTCTCTTAAAAAAATGGGCAAACTTGGTAAAGATATATTCATCAGGTTCAAACATGCCTTAGATGTATTATAGGGAAAATTCAATGCATTAAATCATTAAATCACTTAGATCTTTCAAAGCATTAATAGTCTCCTGATCATCTGTTAATGGCTCAACAACACCAGCATGAACAGCAAGTCGCTTGGGCAATCCAGAATGAATCAATTTTGCTGCATCCACAAGCAAACGAGTTGACACCGTTTCAGTCAAACCCAGTTCAGTTAGGTTTCTAATTTTCACCGCTATATTGACAAGTTTTTTCGCCAAAGAAAGATCTATATTCGATTCATTGACTAGAATTTCGGCCTCAAATTTTGGGTCTGGATAGTCAAAAGATATTCCAACAAAACGCTGTCTTGTAGAAGGTTTTAACTCTTTAAAGCCTCTTTGATACCCAGGATTGAATGAGGCCACCATCATAAAATCGTCATGAGCTTTAACCGTTTCACCTAACTTATCAATATAAAGTTCTTTTCTATGATCAGTCAAGGAATGTACCGCTACAATCACATCAGGTCTGGCCTCTGCAATTTCGTCGAGATAAATGATGGCACCTTCCTTCGCAGCTCGAGTCAAAGGGCCATCAACCCATATGGTTTCAGCTCCCTTGATGATATACCTTCCGATCAAATCAGTCGAGGATGTTTCTTCATGGCAAGAAATTGTGATCAAGGGCTTATTCAATGCATAGGCCATGTATTCAATAAACCGTGTTTTCCCAGTCCCTGTAGGTCCTTTAAGCAAAACTGGTAACCTGTTTTTAAAAGCATGTTCAAAGACTATAATTTCCTTAGAAGTCGCTTTGTAATATGGTTTCTTTACAAAATTCATTGACCTTGACTGATTTACTTGTAAACTGACTGCTTGTACATCCATAGCATCACCTTTTTTGATTCATTCCTAAGTTACCGCTTCTTGTAGAGCCTCATCCGTTGGTTTGCCATGCTTATAAAAATCAACCAGGTAAAAAACGATACCTGTAGTAAACAGCGTCGCACATAAAATCAATACCACAAAATGAATACTGATTTCATTTTGAACAGCCATAAAATCCATTTTAAACTTTCTTTCAAGATACACCTGGGCCACACCTGCGACTCCAAAGGCAACGGTCATTCCGATCATCCCAATATTTGACAACCAAAAGGCCGCCCTTCCCGTTGAACTCTCATATAGCTTTCTTCCGGTCATATTTGGAAGGCTATAACTGATGATGGCTAGAACGATCATCCCATAAGCTCCCCAAAACGCCAAGTGCCCGTGCATGGCAGTCACCAGTGTACCATGGGTATATAAATTCGTTTGAGGTAAGGTGTGCGCAAATCCTAATAATCCAGCTCCTACAAATGATACGATCGCTGCACCCAAAGTCCAATACAAGGCTAACTTATTCGGATGCTTCTTTTCTCCTTTTCGATACATATTTACGGCAAACAAGGCCATGGCCAAAAATGCCAAAGGTTCCAAGGCCGAAAAAATACCTCCAACAATGATCCAGATCTTATTCACACCTATATAATAGTAATGGTGTCCGGTTCCTAAAACTCCTGACAAAAAGGTCAGTCCAACGATCACATACAACCATTTTTCAATGACCTCTCTATCAACTCCTGTCAATTTGATCAAGAGGAAAGACAAAATACCTCCCATGATCAATTCCCATACACCTTCAACCCATAAGTGAACCACCCACCAGCGAAAGAAAGAATCCATGACCTGACTATCAAAAGGCAGCATTCCAGGCAGGTAAAGAAGGGCAGCAAACAAAAGCCCCATAGATAAAACCAAGGCCGTGGTCGTTTGTCGCTTCCCTTTGAATAAGGTAATCAGAATCAGTCCAAGGAACAATAAAACGTTGACAACTACTAAATAATCTAATGGTCTTGGAATTTCTAAAAACTTTCTCCCCTCCCAATAATTGAAGTGATATCCAACAATGGCCACTACACCCACCAAGGCCAATGAAATTAATTGAACATAGGCTAGTTTTACATTCACTAATTCTCTCTGAGCCTCCTCAGGAATTATATAATAGGCCGCTCCCATAAATCCGGATAGCAACCAAACCACTAACAAGTTGGTATGAACAGCTCTAGCCGTATTAAAAGGAATAAATTCGTGAAGGTTATCGAATCCGACACGGGCAAATCCCATAATAAAACCATAAGTGATTTGCAGTGTTAGTAATAACATGGATAAGGCAAAGAACCAAAATGCTACTTTTTGTGATTTATATTTCATTTTTTTGAGTTTAGTTGTTGACTTTTTCTTTTGCTAAAGGTGAGACCACTGTATCGAAGCCGTTTAAATCAATATCATCGATCCAATCAAAGAAGGCAATGACGTCATCTGCTTCCCCTTCTGTCATACCATAGGCCACCATTTTTCTGCCATTGGGTCCCCAGGGTACCGGAGACATGAGAACAGCTTTGATATACCCTTCTCCCCTTCTGTCAATTACTTTGGTCAATTCTGGCGCATAGTATGCTCCTTCCCCTAAAATCGTATGACATCCCATACAATTGTTTTTTTCCCAAATTTCTTTACCTCGCACAACCTGCTCGGTAATTTCCCCGTAATTCGATTGATCCTGATCCTTACTGAAAGAATAAATAGTGAGCCCTATAAAAACTAGAAAAGTGACTAAGGTGCCTCCCAAAAAGAATGCTCTGGCTTGCTTTTTTGATAACATAGTTGATTATTTAAGATTAAAAGACCTTTTTATCTTTTTCAAAGATTGAAAATATATAATACTCAAACAATGACATTTATCATGCTTTTAAAAAATAATTAGAATCTCCAAAATTTGTCATTTCTGCAGTAGCCTCATTAATGGCTACTCGAAAGGTCTTAAAGATTGATTCTTAATAAACAGGCAAGTGAATCCTTGCTATAATTGTGCTAAAATGACTACATTGATAGCCTAATAGATGGATATGCAAAAAAAGCTGGTACTGATTTGTTTATTAAATTTCTTAATTGCAGCTTTACTAGGGCTTGCGCTTCGCTATTCATTTCTCGATACACTACCTATAAATTACCGGTTTCTGACACACGCTCACTCTCATATTGCCATGCTGGGATGGATCTATTTAATGCTGTACTGTCTCTTTGTACATTACTTTGTTCCTGAAAAAAAAACCGTTTTCAAGCGATTGTTTTGGTTGACACAGTTCTCCGTGATCGGCATGATGCTAAGTTTTCCTTTTCAGGGTTATGCTGCGATTTCAATTTCCTTTTCAACACTACATATTTTTTGCAGTTATTATTTTACTTACCTTATTTGGAAACATCAGAAAATCGACTTCACACCTTCAAGATATTTATGTAAAGCCTCCCTTATATTTATGCTCCTATCAACTTTAGGAGTTTGGTGCCTGGGCCCTGCTGTTTCTTTACAGGGTAACACCTCAGCATTCTATCAGATCGCCATTCAGTTTTTTTTACATTTTCAGTTCAATGGTTGGTATCTAATGGCTGTACTTGCTGTTTTCTTTCACCTTATAAAACTGAAAGACTCCTTAGAGTTCAGATTGTTTTTTAAATTATTAATCGTCTCAACAATACTAACACTGGCATTAACTGTGAATTGGTATGCTCCCAGCGAATGGTTATACTGGATAAATAACCTTGGTGTATTGATCCAATGCTATGCCGTTTATATTTTTTTAAAACTGCTCCGCCCCTATATCAGTTCAGGTTTGAATCAAAAATCAAAACTAAATCATCATTTATTGGCTTTCATTATTATTTGTTTTGTATTAAAATCACTACTGCAATTAATATCTTTATCACCTGATTTTTCTCAGGTGATGCATGTTCATAGAAATCTCGTCATTGGCTTTATTCATTTAACCATGTTGGGGCTTATCACTGGTTTTTTATTTTTCTTTCTTCTAAATAGTAAATTAATACAAGAGAAGCGAACTCTTTCTATAGGCATATATACTTTTTTCCTGGGTTTTGTACTCACAGAAATTCTATTGATGATACAAGGAGGCCTACTCTATTTTAATAGAAACTCCATGGAATATTATCATATGTATTTGTTCACTGCTAGCATGCTCATACCAATTGGTATCGGCCTGATGATACTGAATGTACTGAGGTCTAAGAATACTTGATACTCATAGTAAGATTTTCGTCTTTATAATTTTTATTGATTCAATTCAAACATCTCGTACCCAATAGCTTAGATTCATAGGTGAAAAATAGTTTTTACCAGACCTTTAGTTCATTAATAATTTCTTACTTTCACATTTAGATTAGTGCCCCAAAAAAAATAGAATGGCCTATCTGGATGTGAATAAGAACGAATCGATACGTTTAAAAACGTTTGAAATTGTATCGCTTTGTCAATAATTCTTAAACGATGACCTCACTTTAGGAATTTGTTCGGTATTCCCCTTAAAATAAGAACAGGTATGACAAATCATAAACTGATTGAAGATCAATATAAAAGAACAAGTTTATTCGAGAAAGAAAATGTGAATCATCTGGTTAGTGTCTTAAAGAGATTCAATACAGTTCCTAAGATCAATAGTATCAATATTATCACCTCAATTAGTGAACCTGACCTTTTCAAAATCATACCTAATAAGTCCATTAAAATTGGTGCCTCCTTTCTTGACAAACCTGTATTGGCTCTTATTTACTTACGATATGGTATTGAATGGCAACTTTGGTACAAAGCCCTAGGTTCAGAAAAATCTTCCATTGTTTTGTGTGATCTTGCCGCGCTTAAAGTTACTCGGATCTTTTATGATCTGCTACCAAAGGAGGACAAGGAAAAATTAAAAATACACGATTATTTTCTGCTGGATCTGATCAAAAGTGACGAGCCTATAGACGAAAAATCTTCCAAAGAAATGAACTGCTTAGGCGAGTTTCACGGGTTGGATAATACGATCACCATACATCAAGAAATCTGGAAACCAATACTCGATAATCTGGCGAAACCAACTGAATTTTTGTTGATGGCAGGAGGAGATCTCAGATTGAATATTGACGAATTTCAACTTTTGAACAAATACGGATGTCGACCATTTCCACGACCTGAAGCCTTTACATTTGCTTCTTCAACAGCTACCAGTGTGTCAAATTATGCCTTTGACAAAACAGACAAAACAAGAAGCATACTCATCCAGAACAGCCTTAAAAAAGGATTAAAGAACGCCACCATCGATTTTTCAGAATTGCTGAAAAACAACTTAAGAAGGGCCCTAAAGATCAAGGATGATTGTCAAATTATCTTCTCTCCATCTGGAACTGATTCATCTCTTCAGCTTGCAGGTATATCGCAAATAAGCACCGATAGAGAAATTACGCATGTTTTAGTGGCGTCTGATGAAACAGGCAGTGGTGTTGCCACCGCATTAAAAGGACAGCATTTTGAAAATACAACAGCCTTAAATCATTCGATCACAAAAGGAGATCAAATTGAAGGATTCAGAGATGTCGAAGTCATTAAAGTTCCATTTCGTGATACCTTAGGGCTATTAAAATCAGATGATCAGCTGGATAAAGAAATTTTTGATGCGGTTGCAAAAAGTCATGCATCAAATCGGCATGTGGTCTTGCACACCATGGATCAATCAAAACTAGGATATCAGTCACCTAGTGAAACCATGATTGAAAAGCTAAACACACTTCAAGATTTATCCATACAAATCATTGTTGATGGCTCGCAGCTTCGCCTAGATCCTTTAGATCTGCGACAGTACCTTAACAAAGGATATATTGTGACCATTACCGGGAGTAAGTATTTTACCGGCCCTCCATATGCTGGTGCACTGATCGTACCTAAAAGTGTTAGTCAAACTATTGATGCTGTAAAAACTACACTGCCCAAAGGATTGACCGAGTATTATAATCATTCAGACTGGCCAACTTCATGGTATTGTGCCAAAGATTTGTCTGAAGGGTTTAATTATGGATCATATATGCGTTGGAATGCTGCGATCGTTGAGATGGAAAGGTATTTTAAAACACCCATCTTATACAGAAATTTAGGAATTGAGATGTTCTGTAATTTTGTCGAAGATTCTATCAATGATGCCGCATTTTTAGAACCTTTGTACGGTGATGAAACAAAGATAAACACCTACAACAGTGAAGCCTTTGGCCTTAGAAATATTCGCACTATTTTTCCATTTTTTATCTTTAATAATAAGGAGGTGCTGACAAATGCAAAGGTGAAGAAACTGTATCTCTTGTTGAATTCTGATATTTCTTCAGAATTTGAAAAATCTTCTATTGAGATCATTCGACTTGCAGCCCAAAAATGTCATATCGGACAGGCAGTAGATGTAAAATATGGCAACGATATTCAAAGTGCTGTTTTACGAATTAGTTTAGGTGCCAGGGTGATTTCTGAAAGCTGGGTCAATCGAGATATCAGTATTTATTTTAGAAATATTGAACTGCAAATGGATCAAATCACCGTAATCATTAAAAAGATTGAGCTGATTCTCAGCAAGCCTGAATTGTTGGATTAAATGACAATATTATGCGGCTGAAACCCAAACTTCCGCATACGTTATTCAACATTCATTGTAGGTTTTCAAATCATAATTCGAAAATCTCCAATCTTCAATCCCCAATCGGATTACCTCCCTACGGTCGTTGATCCTGAGTCAGGGAACGATGCTAAAGTAAAATCCTTTTCAATTACTACGCAATTTTGGTCTTTTTTGTTTTCACCCCTTTATGAAAGCTTGCTTTCAATGGGGTGAAAACAAAAAATCCCTTCAAACTAAAGTTTGAAAGGATTTTACTTTGTCGGGGTGGCAGGATTCGAACCTGCGGCCTCCACGTCCCAAACGTGGCGCGATAACCGGGCTACGCTACACCCCGA
>CAYQPI010000085.1:0-5648 GCA_964419405.1 uncultured Flavobacteriaceae bacterium | reverse complement strand
GTGATTGTCGATTTCTCAGTCATTCCATCAATCATCCAGGAGAGTGTCAACCCTATTCCCGTTCCCAGTTCAAGTAAAGATGAATTTGGTTTTGAAGCAATCAGCGTTTTTAACAAAGAACCTATATATAGGTCTGAAGGCATTGTAAAGCCAATCTCTTCACATTTCATTAATAAATCCTTATACGTGGATGGCAAGCCATCAATCACCGAATCATTCATATGTATAATTTAAAGTTGAACTATTCATTTTGTAGTTGAGGAACATACCACAGATCTTTTTCCAGATCAACGCCTCCTTCCATTTGTTCCATAACCACCCTGTCAATGATGAAAATTCCTTTTTCAGCCATATTCTCGAACGTATCGATCCCATCATTTGGAAAATTTTGCCTCGTACGATGAATATTAAAGCGATTTGAAAACTTCTGCCCGAAGGCTTTTTCGACACCATCTTTTCCAATCATAAACCCGAGCATACCTCCCCATGTAGCTGTTGGGTTGTCTGAATCCCACCCCGCTAAAGTACCGATCTTTATCGTCTCTACGATGTCTCCTTCACCATAAAAAAGACTCACCAGGCTGGCTGCATAATTAATTCCAGCGGCAAAACAACCGTTGCAATATAGGTTTTTTGAAGTGATATCATAGCCATCTTTTTGAGCTACCTGATACCGTTGATATACCTGGTCTCTGGCCTCTTCCCATGAGACTCCTGCCTCGTATTGCTGGCTGACAAAATCAAACATCTTTGCCGCATAGGAAGATTCTGGAATGTCTTTTCTAGCTTCTTGAGACATCCAGTGTATTTTTTCAGACATGCTAAGTTCGTCATTGACTGCAGAAGCCAAAGAATACATAGTTACATAAAATTCTGAAATAAAAGCGGCGTCTTGATACGCTGTAGTTCGAATGGGTAAAGAAGCCATTTTCAAGGCGATATCTGGTCGGGCCGGGGCAAACAGACCAAAAATTTCAGTGGTTAACTGGGCATCGATCATCATATAATTTTCATTGTTTTCAGGCATAGCAGTTTGAGGAGGTAACATGCCTTTTTGCATCAAATCGAGCGCAGTTTGATTAGATACCCATAAAAAGTTCTCTTCCTCCATTCGAATATGTTTTAACCAGCCATCTCTAATTTGTTCAGGGCTGAGCATGCTGGTTTTATTGGTATACAGTAAATGCTGATACATGTATTCTATATCTGTGTCGTCATCAGCACCCCAGATCGTATCGACACCTCTAAATACAAAATCAATATTCTCAGACAAATCACTTGGAACCCCCTCTGCCCAAATACTTGGTTGATCGGGTTTTCCCCAATCTTCTCGTGTATAGAATTCCCCGGTTTTCACCTCGCCAATGTTGCCTATTTTATCCATTTCCGTCACCAATCCGGTCCAGTTGGCAATGCATTGACCCAGCCAGAATCCATATAACTGATCGTAATAATCAGCTCTTGAAATAATCAGATCATCTGGCTTTTTTTCATAGGCCGAATAGACTAGTGAACTGTCTTTTATAACATGATTCGAGCTAGCAACCAGAGATGATTTCACTTCCTTTTTACAAGAATTTACAAGAATGAACGACAGAAACATAGTACTGATCGCTATTTTAAACATTAATTTATTTTTCATATGATTTCGGGTACTACATAATTATTTGACCTTTAGCAATTTTTCAAGTGTTTCAGAAGCTCCTAAAGAAAGACTTCTTTCTGTAGGTAGACTTCCGCCAACATAAAGGGTGAAATTACCTTTGACATTTATACTCTCCCCATTTTCATTAAAAAGACGTAACATTTCTGGACTAATTGTAAAGGTCACAGTTTGACTTTCTCCGGGATTGAGAGAAACTCTTTGGACACCTTTAAGTGAATAAAGAGGGCTATCACTAATTTTTGTATCAGACGACACATAAAGTTGTACAATTTCATCTGCTTTTCGGTCTGAAGTGTTTTTTAGGTCACAGGTCAAAATGGTACTTTCTTTTTTGGAAATAGATTCCTTGGAGAGATTTATATTCGAATATTCAAACGCTGCATAACTTAGACCAAATCCAAAGGGATACATGGGGTCTTTAGACATATACCTGTAGGTTCTTCCGGCCATATTATAGTCTTCATAGGCTGGTAACTGATCGAGGCTCTTTGGAAAAGTAATAGGTAGTCTGCCTGAGGGAGAAACGTTTCCGAACAATATGTCTGCTGCCGCCGTACCACCTTCCTGACCAGGGTACCATGCAAAAAGGAGTGCATCGGAAAGTTCGTGAACTTCTGAAAGGTTCATCGGGCATCCACCTGTAATTATTACAATGACGGGCTTTCCATGGTTCCCTTTTATTTTTTTAAGATAATCGAGCTGGTTTTTAGGAATATTATAATCCAGACGATCACCAAAATAAGGTGAAGAAATCGATTCGCCTTCTTCACCTTCAATATGTCTGGTTAATCCCATAACAACAATAGTAGCATCGGCTTGAGCCGCTTCTCCTGAACTCCAATCGATCGGGTTCACATTTGCTTGATCGAGTGTTGTTCCCGGGCTGTATTGTACCTGACTTCCTAAGGCCACTTTCCCTGAAATGCCCTCTAAGAAGGTAACGATCTGTGGATTCACTCCAAAATAATTGCCAAGAAGCGCATCAACTGAAGCTGCATTTGGCCCCACGACATAATACCTTTGTAGATTATTCTTTAAAGGCAGAACACCATTATTTTTTAATAAGACCATTGATTTTACGGCAGTTTCACGAGCGAGCTGTCTGTGCTCCTCACTGTCGATTACCTCAGCTGATATATTGTTATATGGATTGTTTTCTGCTGGGTCGAATAAACCTAATTTAAAACGGGTTTTAAGTAGTTTTGACAATTGAAGATCTATATCATTTTCATTGATAAAGCCTTGATTAACAGCATCGATTAAGGCTAAGAAGGTGTTGCCACAATTTAAACTGACACCAGACTTTAAAGCCATAGCCGCTGCTTCTGTTTTGTTAGATACCGTACCATGACCTATATCAGAGTAAAAGTCTGTAAGAGCACCACAATCAGTTAAAATATGTCCATCAAAACCCCATTGATTAACTAATATATTGGTCAGAAGACTCTCACTTCCACAGCAAACTTCATCGTTTGTTCTGTTATAGGCGCACATAATCGATTCAACATCAGATCTGACCAGGTCTTTAAATGCCGGTAAGTAGGTTTCATGCAGGTCTTTCTGACTGACAACAGCATTAAATTCATGCCGAAGTTTTTCAGGACCGCTATGTACTGCATAGTGTTTGGCACAAGCAGCTGTTTTCAAATAGTCAGGGTTATCTCCTTGTAATCCTTTCACAAATGAAGTCCCTAAGAGACCTGTTAAATAAGGATCCTCACCATAGGTCTCCTGTCCACGACCCCATCTCGGATCCCGAAAGATATTTACGTTTGGTGTCCAAAAACTCAAACCGTTATAGCGCTTATAGTTCTGCGTTTTTTGAGCTTCGTTAAACATGGCTCTGGCCTCATCCGAAATGGCAGATGATACTCTGAAAAGTAAATTTGGATCAAAGGTGGCAGCCATTCCAATAGCTTGAGGAAAAATGGTAGCAGGTCCAGATCGGCCCACCCCATGAAGTGCTTCATTCCACCAATCATATGGAAGAATTCCGAGTCGATCAATTCCCTGTGAATTATTGACCATTTGAGACACTTTTTCTTCAAGAGTAAGTTCTTTTAAAAGAAGTTCGACTCTCTGGTCAATGGGAATGGTTGGATCTTTAAAGGTACCCTCCTGAGCTGAAACAAAAAAAGTTGTATGCAAAAAGAAGCACAGGAGTCCAATTCGAATTTGGTGTCTCATGGAAAGCAATTTTATAAGTTTGGTTTATGTCGCATAAAGATATAAAATATACATAGAAAACCTCTTACAGGAAGCATTGAATAGACAGTAAAAAAGCAAAAAAAAGGGTGTAAGACTTGTTGTCTACACACCCTTTTTCCGCCAAAAATAATCTGTTAAGCAGAAGGAAAGCTTAGGGTTTTGGTTTGATGTTTTGATTTACCCTGAATAAATTACCCGGATCATATGCCGTCTTTATCTCTACTAATCGATCATAGTTTTGACGATAGCTGTCACGCACCCTTTCTTGACCTTCATCCATCATAAAATTAGTATAAGCACCACCTGATGAGTAAGGATGCAGGGCTTCCTGATAGCTTTTTGCCCAGGCTGTAATTTTTTCGGCATTTGCAGGGTCAGCATCGACACCAACAAATACGCCTGCATATTTAGCATCACGATAGGCCCATGGTGTATCGGTGAGTCCGGGTTTACTAGCAGCTCCACTAATGGGATATAAATGCATTTGAGACAAGGGTGTCGGAATCTTGGAACCAAATAGTTTATGTTGAGTCCTGGCTTCTGCCCCTAGATCGGTGAAGAAATCAGCTCTCCAATACCACTGTAATCCATGTGGGAGCATTCCATCAAATAAAGTCTGTATCGCAGGATAAGGCATTTCTCCTACATGCTGAAAAACAGGATTTTTTTCTAAGACAGGAGCAAAGAGTGCATCAAATTTTGCGGGATCTCCTGTATAGCACCAAACGATGCCACAGAACTGTTTTAGGTGAAGTTCATCAGGAAAAGGAGGACCAGGGATCACCATGGTTGCCACGAATCCATTTAAATCTTCTTCTGAATTATGGATAAAGTCGTGGTACCATTCCATTATTTCTTCTGTTTGTTCCACGGGCCAGAGAGTAGGACCGCCAATGACTGTTTTAACAGGATGCGCCTGAAACTTGAAAGAGGTCACAATACCAAAATTACCACCACCGCCTCGGATGGCCCAAAACAGATCTGAGTTTTGATCGGCATTGACAGTAACAAATGACCCGTCTGCTAAAACCATGTCGGCTTCAAGTAAATTATCGATGGTCAAACCGTATTTTCGGGAGAGATGCCCTACGCCACCACCTAATGTCAGACCCCCAACTCCAGTAGAAGAAATAATTCCAGCAGGAACTGCCAGTCCAAAAGGATGCGTGGCATGATCCACTTCACCCCAAAGGTTGCCGCCACCAACTCGTACGGTATTGTCTTTGGTATTAACTCGCACGAATTTTATTCCAGAAAGATCGATGACCATTCCTCCGTCACATATACCGAGCCCGCCACCATTGTGTCCGCCACCTCGAACGGCGATTAGAAGTTCGTTTTCTCGACCATAATTTACTGCGGCCATCACATCGGCAACATCAACGCACATCACGATCATTCCAGGATGCTTATCGATCATCCCATTATATACTTTTCTAGTTTCATTGTAATTTTCATGTTCCGGGAGAACGATTTCTCCACGAATCTGAGTTGTAAACTCTTCAAATTTGGCATCCATAAGCTTGATATTTAGATTAAGTTAATTAGTTTGATTTACAATTAGTTGCTTTAAAGTTAATCGGATCGCGACATGATGACTTTAATAATTCGATCAATTAATAGTACAATTGATTCATGAATAGGGATTACGATAAGGAAAGGATTAATTTTTGCTATCTCCGAGGGAAGTATTGCAAATCCAGCATATGGGCCGGGACCAAATTTTCAACACAGAAATTTTCAGCCTCAACTGTGTATCTCCATGTATGGAGGA
>CAYQPI010000084.1:0-2874 GCA_964419405.1 uncultured Flavobacteriaceae bacterium | reverse complement strand
CGCTGGTAAATATTCATTGGTACTCCCAGGAAATCCGAAAACCATGGTAAAATCATTTTCTGAAATCCCATCTAATGAAATAGGTAGAAAATGTTTAGGATCATAAGGAACATTGTCTTCACTGTATTCAGCTGGCTGGTTTTTCTTATTGGCATAGATTCTGAACAAGGAGAAATCGCCCGTATGACGTGGCCACATCCAATTGTCAGTATCTGAACCAAATTTGCCAATAGACGTTGGAGGCGCCCCAACAAGACGAATATCTTTGAATGTTTCTGTCACAAATAATAGGTATTGATTCCCGTCAAACATCGATTTCACTTTCAGATCCTGCCAATCATCTTTCTTGGTTTTTTCTTTTGCTTTGGCAATGTTCTGATCAATGATCTGCTGCTGTTCTTTTAAACTCGCTTCAGCTGGAATATTGTTTAGCACCTCTTTTGTTATATCGTCAATTCTAACAATCAAGGTGGCCACCATGCCTTTATTTGGTAGTTCATCAGCCATCGTTTTTGCCCAGAACCCATCTTGTAAGTAGTCATGCTCCACAGAAGAATGTGACTGTATTGCTCCGTAACCACAATGATGGTTGGTCAAAAGAAGGCCACTATCAGAAATTATTTCAGCGGTGCAACCCCCGTTGAAATGAACAATGGCATCTTTCAAGCTGGAATTGTTTACATCGTAAATGTCTTGGGCGCTTAATTCGCTCCCCAGACCCTTCATTTCTTTTTCATTCATTCCTTCCAGAAGAGAAGGGATCCACATACCTCCTTGTTGTGCACTCACCTGTACAACAAGAAAGAATAAAAGTATCTTAATTAATTTCATGTAATAAGATTTTGAATTAGTACTAGTTAAAGGTCAAAGTTAGTATTTTTGAAATCGATTTTCATCCCTTTTTCAGAAAGATTACTTCTTTTTAAAGGGGTTTTTACTTTCAATCCAATCCATGCCTTTTTCAAAGGATTTCGGAGCATCAAATCGGTAGCCTACATATACCTTAAAATAACCACGAACACTGTCAAATTGAATGACAGACTCCTCATTTCTATGGGTGGCATTTCCGGTCAGCGCAGTACCTCCATAAAAGCGACGAGAATTGTATCCCAACCCTATTTGTGTGCTGATATTAACAGCTGGATTATTATGCCTGGTGGTCACAGCAGGCATACCTTCTTCGAAGCGGGTAATCAACTTATTAAATTCTATTCCTAAGCCTGCAGAAAGTCCAAGATTCGAATACCAGTTTTCATTAATTACAAAGGTGTGAAAATATCCGGCATTCAATATGGTAAACCAGCTTTTGATATCCTGAGGTGTGGTATCATCTGTAATCTCAAAATACCCATAGTACAGGCTAGGTATAAAGCTTCCGCTACTTTTGGTTTGTATCTCGTTTTGATTTATAACCGCCTTAAACGAATAATTTTCATTAAATCTATAAGAGGTAGTACCTGTAAAGGAAAGAGTTTTCAAATTAGGAAGAATCACATAATCTGTCTGTAGTCGGGCAATTTCAAGTGTAGGAACGACCCCACTTTCGATATAATAACCTTTTACCTGATTGAAATCAAAATTTTGATAAATGTCTTTAATGAAAATATTAAGTGAGAGTCTAAAAATTTTTGTCTTTCCTTTTAAATCAGAATCAGCTGCTGCTAAAAATTTAGGGGAAAATCCAATTTTTAAGGAAATGAATCGATAGTTAACAGCCACTGCCAGTCGTAAGTTGGTGTTTGGTTCAATGGAGTAGTTGTCTCTGACACCTTCATAAACGAATGACCTGACATCATTATCAAGATCTAATCTGAGGTTCAAAGTATTGTTCATTTTTACAAAATAACTGTTAGAAGTATCCTCTTCTAACTGAGCCCATCCAAAGAATGAGAAAAGGCTGAAAATCACTGTAAAAATTTGCTTCATAGATATTGGAATAATCCAAAGTTACACATAAAGTATGTATTGCAACAAAAAAATGTATCAATCATCTGGTTAAAAAGAGCTGATGTTTTTCGATGCTTTATCAAGTAAACCTAGTGAATTTTGATCAATGAATTTGAGGCATGGTTATCATGATAAAATCATGTGAAAAAGAGCATTACTGACGAGAGTTTTATATATTTAACCTCGCTAAAAAAAACCGCATGATTCGATTTTACCTTTCGATTTTGTTCTCATTTTTATGTACGGCCAGTTCTTTTTCTCAATCAAAGTCTCCCAAAGACTATTTGGGTTATGAATTAGGAAGCAGGTTTACAAGGCACCATAAGGTGATTGCATACTTTCAGCATTTAGCTGACCAGAATGAAAATGTGGCGCTGATCAAGTATGGTGAAACCTATGAAAAACGCTCATTAAACCTGGCCATTATCTCATCTCCGGAGAATTTTTTAAAATTAGAAGAGATTCGAGAAAACCAACTTTTTTCAGCGGGTCTTTCAAATAAAGGAAATAACGATCAGGATATTGCCATTGTCTGGCTGAGTTATAACGTTCACGGAAATGAATCAGTGAGCACAGAAGTGGCCATGCAAACCTTGTATGAGCTTATTGACCCTTCCAATACCAGGACCAAAGAGTGGTTGAAGAATACGGTTGTGATCATTGATCCATGTATCAATCCAGATGGCAGAGAACGCTACGTGAATTGGTATTACCAAAAGGCAAACATGCCCTATAACAAGAATGCTGATGCCATAGAACATCATGAGCCATGGCCGGGAGGCAGGGCCAATCATTATTTGTTTGATCTGAATCGCGATTGGGCCTGGGCTACACAAATTGAAACCAGACAACGCCTGAAAGTGTATAATCAGTGGATGCCACATGTACATGTTGATTTTCACGAGCAAGGAGTGAATTCACCCTATT
>CAYQPI010000083.1:0-18581 GCA_964419405.1 uncultured Flavobacteriaceae bacterium | reverse complement strand
ATTAAGTGATCCATCAATTTTTGGAACTAAAGCACTACGTGATAAAATAGACTTTAATAAAACCAATGAACAAGTAAAATCGACTTTACAACAGGAAATTGACGCGTCTTTAAATACAGCTTTCGAAGTATTACGTAGCCGTATTGATAAATTTGGTGTTGTTCAACCAAACATTCAAAGAATTGGAACTTCTGGACGTATTCAAGTAGAATTACCAGGAGCTAAAGATATTGATAGAGTTAGAAAGTTATTACAAAGTACTGCTGAATTACAATTTTGGGAAGTATATACGAATCAGGAATTATCTCAATTCTTTGTTTCGGCCAACACCAAACTGGCTGAAATCATAGAAGTTGAAGCGTCTGATGTGGTAAAAGATACAACTAGCAGCCAAGACGATGAAATTGATGATTTATTGGGAGAGGTAAAGGACTCTGTAAACTTTGAAGCAGCGAATCCTTTATTCAGTAAATTATTCCCAAGGTTTCCACAGGCCCAAAACGATATTAGCTCAATTATTGCTACTGCCAACGTAAAAGACACGGCAAAAGTGAATGAATACCTTGCCATGAAGGAGGTAAGAGCTCTTTTACCAAACGAACTTAAATATGCCAAGTTTGCTTGGGAGAATAAAGCTAACAACGATTTTATCAATCTTTATGCTTTAAAATCGAATCGAAATGATGTTGCGCCGATTCAAGGTGATGTGATTTCGGATGCCTCTCAGGTCTTCGATCAGTTAGGAGCCAATCCTGAGGTAAGCATGACGATGAATAGTAAAGGAACCAAACAGTGGGCTAAAATGACTTCAGCGAATGTTGGAAAATTTGTTGCTGTTGTTCTTGATGACTATGTATATTCAGCTCCTCGAGTAAATGACGCCATTACAACAGGCAGAACGTCAATTATGGGTCAGTTTACCATCGATGAAGCACAAGATTTAGCCAATGCCTTAAAGTCTGGTAAACTTCCTGCAGCAGCAAGAATTATTCAATCAGATGTGGTTGGACCCTCATTAGGACAGGAAGCCATTGATAGTGGTACTTACTCATTCATTATTGCCTTGATCATTGTTTTATGCTGGATGATTTTTTACTACGGTAAAGCCGGAATTTTCTCTGACATTGCCCTGGCACTGAACATTCTGTTCATCTTTGGTGTTCTTACGTCATTTGGAGCTGTTTTAACACTTCCTGGAATTGCCGGTATCGTTCTTACCATTGGTATGTCTGTGGATGCAAATGTGCTGATCTATGAAAGAATTAAGGAAGAACTTCATAAAGGTAAAGGCTTAAAAGAAGCCATCAACGATGGTTTTGGAGGAGCACTTTCTTCAATTCTTGATGCCAACGTAACAACCTTACTAACAGGTATCATACTGTATGTATTTGGTACTGGACCTGTTAAAGGATTTGCAACCACTCTTATGATCGGTATTGTTACTTCCTTATTTTCTGCCATTTTCATCACCAGATTACTTATCGAATGGTATGTTAATAAAGATCGTCAGTTGACTTTCAATACTAATATTACAAAGAACTGGTTTAAAGACATCAACATTGATTTCTTAAAGAAAAGAAAAATGTCTTATATGGTGTCTGGTATCATCTTGATTATTGGTTTAGGCTCATTATTTACAAATGGCCTGAATTATGGTGTTGACTTTAAAGGTGGTAGAACATACACAGTAAGATTCGCTGAAAACGTGAGTGCTCCTGAAATAGCAAACACCTTGAAAGATGCCTTTGGAAGTTCTCCGGAAGTGAAAACTTTTGGACCATCCAATCAGTTGAAAATTACTACAAAATACAAGATTGATGATTACGGAGTAGCCGTTGAAGATGAAATTCAACAATTACTTTTCACTGGCTTAACAACGTATTTACCTGCAGATACCAGCTTTGACCAATTTAAGCCTGGTGACAAAGAAGTAAATATCGGAATTATGGAATTCTATATGGTAGGTCCTACGATTGCAGATGACATTAAACAAGCTGCACTTTGGGCAATTATAGGTTCTCTGATCGTGGTATTTTTATATATCCTGATTCGATTTAGAAAATGGCAATTTAGTTTGGGTGCGGTTGCTGCCGTATTCCATGATGTGTTGATCGTGTTATCGATTTTCTCATTATTTTACAAGGTCTTGCCTTTTGATATGGAAATTGGACAATCCTTTATTGCGGCGATCTTAACCGTTGTGGGATACTCCTTAAATGATACAGTGGTTATCTTTGACAGAATTCGTGAATTCGACAATAAACACCCGATGTGGAACTATGCCAGAACTGTGAATACTGCACTTAGTAGCACACTTGGAAGAACAGTAAACACTTCGTTGACAACCCTAATTGTATTACTTGCCATTTTTATATTTGGAGGTGATTCTATTAAAGGATTTATGTTTGCCCTGATCATCGGTGTTATTGTGGGTACCTATTCTTCTTTATTTATTGCTTCTCCTATCATGTACGATACTACAAAGAAGTTAGAAAAGGACAAGAAGGACTAAGAAACATTCCTGGTGTAAAGGAATCAAATGATATTAAAAACCTTTTAGGAATTATCTCCTAAAAGGTTTTTACTTTTTACTATTTTTGCACTTTCTTTTTAATAACGCTGAGCGCGTCTATTATATTAGATTTAAAACAGTTAGTTACCTATGGAGACGATTCAGATACACGATAAACAATTTGTTCCTTTTATCGATAGCGATAAAATTGAACGTTATGTTGAGTTTTTGGCCAATCAGATCGCAAATGATCTTGAGCCTGATGAAGTGCCCATTTTTATTGGAATTTTAAATGGCTCTTTTATGTTTGCTGCTGATTTTGTGAGAAAATACAAGCATGATTGCCATATTACCTTTGTTAAAATGGCTTCATATGAAGGAGTTAATTCAACAGGAAAAATAAAACATCTTGTTGGGATCAATGAAGAACTGGAAGGAAGAACTGTTGTGATCTTAGAAGATATTATCGATACAGGAAACACCCTGGCCGAAATTTATGAGATCTTCAGAGATAAAAAAGTAAAGCAGTTAAAAATTGCCACCTTATTTTTTAAACCAGACGTGTTTAGAAAAGAACTGCCCATAGATTATATTGGAAAATCCATTGAAGATAAATTTATCGTGGGCTACGGTCTTGACTATGACGGTCTCGGACGTAACCTTCCGGATATATATCAATTAAACATTTAATAAACCCGCTATTATAGTAAGTATCATGAAAAACATCGTATTATTCGGACCTCCGGGAGCAGGAAAAGGAACCCAGGCCGAAATGTTAAAAGTAAAATACAACCTAGTACACATTTCAACAGGTGATGTGTTTAGATATAATATCAAAAATGAAACTGACTTAGGGATGTTGGCCAAGTCATTTATGGACAAAGGTGATCTTGTTCCAGATGAGGTTACGATTGATATGTTGAAGGCAGAAGTGAACAACAATCCTGAAGCCAATGGTTTTATTTTTGATGGTTTTCCAAGGACTGAATCTCAGGCAGCCTCTCTTGATTCTTTTTTAGCTGAAAAAAATGAAGGCATCAATGGAATGGTAGCACTTGAGGTTCCTGAGAATTTATTAGTTGAAAGATTATTAAACAGAGGGAAAACAAGTGGTCGTTCAGACGATCAGGACGAGAGCAAGATTCGAAATCGTTTTAACGAATACGAAACCAAAACTGCTATCTTAAAAGACTACTACCAAAAACAAAATAAATATTTTGGGGTTGATGGTGTTGGTTCTATAAATGAAATTACTGCAAAATTAGAAGCAGTTATTGACGCCTTATAAAGGGACCTCAAATTAGACCTATTACAATTATTTTAAACTGTTATGACCGAAGGAAATTTTGTTGATTATATAAAAGTCTTTGCTTCTTCCGGAAAGGGTGGCAAGGGATCTGTGCATTTGCACAGGGAAAAATACATCACAAAAGGAGGTCCTGATGGTGGTGACGGTGGTCGTGGAGGGCATGTGATCCTGAAAGGAGATAAGAACATGTGGACCCTGTTTCACCTTAAGTTTAAAAAGCATTTTAAGGCAGAACATGGCGGTGCAGGAAGTAAGAACAGAAGTACGGGAAAAGACGGGCAAGATGTATATATAAACGTACCTCTGGGAACAATAGTACGCGATGGAGAAACCCAGGAAATTCTCTTTGAAATTACGACTGATCAAGAAGAAACTATTCTTTGCGAGGGAGGAAAAGGAGGAAGAGGAAACTGGCATTTTAAATCTTCTACCAATCAGACACCCAGGTATGCACAACCTGGGATTGACGGAGTTGAAGGATGGTTCCAGCTAGAATTAAAATTGCTTGCGGATGTAGGTCTTGTTGGTTTTCCGAATGCAGGGAAATCTACTTTACTTTCTGTAATTACTTCGGCAAAACCAAAAATTGCTGATTATGAATTCACCACCTTAAAACCAAATTTAGGAATTGTTGAATACCGTGATTTCAAAAGTTTTGTCATGGCAGATATTCCCGGAATCATTGAAGGTGCTGCCGAAGGTAAAGGTCTGGGACATCGTTTTCTTCGCCATATTGAAAGAAACTCCAGTTTGTTGTTTATGATTCCTGCAGACAGTGATAATATTCAGAAAGAATACGACATCCTGTTGAATGAACTTAAAAAACACAACCCTGAATTACTTGACAAGGACAGACTTCTGGCCATCTCCAAATCAGACATGTTAGACGAAGAATTAATTGAAGAATTGACTAAAGAGATTCCCAAGGACCTGCCTCATATTTTCATCTCTTCACTAGATCAAACTGGTATCCCTCAGTTAAAAGATAAACTATGGGCAATGCTAAATGAAACCATTCATTAAAAAACGATGGTTTAAACCTGCAGGGAGACTCATGCTCTAGTCTTTTACTTCTAATAAACCAGTAAGTAAGCTGTCAATATTGTAAAATAAAAAGATGACAAGTAGTAAAATTAGCAGTAAAATGATAGCCCTTTTATAATTCGGTTTTTTACGTTTTATAAACTTCGTTTCTGTCATGAGCTTATTGCTTTGAATCACCTTCTAAGTTAGTCATTTTATACGTTTCTAGCAAGTAGATAAAACCATATTCTACCGTTTTTCCCGACCTTAATACCGGAAATTCCAATAGTAGTTTTGCATCTTTAAAATAGTCCTTCATGGTCAACTTCGGGTCCTTGAAATTTCTGCTGTAGGTAATATAGATTCCATCCTGCCCGGCTTGCAAAGGGCTCATAGTTTGATTGATCCAATAATACTTGTGCATGTCATTCATATAGCCCAAAACGAATAGGTCTTTTTCTAAAGGCTGTGCTACATAATAATATAAATGAGATCCGGGATACCACTTATTCGACACCAACGGAAGCGTCGTAAGCCGTGGATCCTCCTTTTGCAGCTGATCTAAGACGTCTTTCGTTTGATCCCAGCCATACATGTCGAGCGTAGGGTCATTTTTCCCTAATTTCACTTTTTCAGATTGATCATTTACCTTCATATCAATCAACCAGCCCTTGTTGACAATTCCGAGGGCCATGAGATACAAACCGAAAAAAAAGAACAGCACAGTTCTTAACACGGGCGTTCTTTGTCTTTCCGACAAATGAGCCGCTGCCACAATCGCCAATGATAAAAAAGATACTCCCGACCAATGAGGCAGCGTATCCCGATAAAGCGAGAAAAACAAGGTTGTCGCGATGAGAGGAAGGCTGATTAACAAGAAAAAATAAAACTGATGCTCTTCAAGAAACTTCTTTTTTTGAAAGCTAAAAACAGCGATCAGTATCACGATATAATTATAGGGATTATTATAGGCTATCTGCCCGACAAACTCTCTGAGAAACGAATCAAGATTAAAATCCAGACTAAATAGTGTCACTCGATCAGAATGATACGACATCCCACTAAAACTATTCAAATAATTCCAGTAAATAATGATCCCTACTACCAGTACAGAAAAACCCAGTGACAGGTATATTGCGGCATTTTTGAGAAGATCTCTTCTAAAGAATAAAAGAAAGAGTCCATAGCCAAATAAAAGGTATACTCCCTGATACTTAGAATAAATGGCCAATGCAACAAAAAACATGGACAAGCTTAGAAACCTATGCTGCTGTTTCTTATGCTCTGCTTTCAAGAATTTCAAAAAGAACAAACAAGATGTCATCCAAAACAAGACAAGAGGGCCGTCAGGCATTATGAACAATCCACTTATGATAAAACCATATATACTGGTATTAAACAATACAGCGGCTAATAAACCAGTTTTTTCATCTTTTATCTCCTTTCCAATCAAATACAGTAGTATGGTGCTGAGTGAGCCTGACACCACAAAACCAAGCCTGAGAGCCAATTCAGAATCAAATAACAAGTTTAACGAAAAAATCTGCTGGAAAAAGCCTACCATTGGCGGATGATCAAAATGACTCCAATCCGGAAACTTTGCATAGGTCCAATAATACACTTCGTCATTTCCCAAACCAGTAAAATCAGCCAAAACCAATCTGATAAGGGTCGAAATTATGACTAATAAACCTAGCTTCTGTTTATTGCTCATGTTTCTTATTAAATATTTCTAATAGATTTTGATCTATCCATGACCTTTTAAAGATACTTAATTTGTCAACAAGACTACAACTTAGTAGTGCTATAGCCATACCTATCAACGCACCAGTAAATACGTCCTCCAAAAAATGCTGTGACAGATACACTCTTGAAAATCCTGCAAGAATCGCTGTCGCTGTAAAGATCACTTTAAGATAATTTTTCTTAAAGATCAACGCCAAAATTATAAAAATGGCGAAGGCCGTTATGGTATGACCGGAAGGGAAACTATTCAAACTATGCATTTTTACACCTTCAACTAAATGAAGGGTTTCTGTGTTTTCAAAATATTTTGTCGGCCTGGGAATCCCTTTAAAAATAAGTTGTTTGGCTATAAATACGAATATCAATGTAAATAAGGCTGCCAGAAGTTCGAAGATGGCCCACCTGATTCTTACAAAAAGTAATAACAAAATGACGACAGCAAAAACCGCTCCATCCCCCAAATGTGTGACGTATTTAAAAAACATATCTGCCGATGGAGAATTCCAGGCATTCACAAGCAAATGTGCAGGACCTTTCCCATAACTAAGGATCAGAAACAGAATTCCCAACAAAAAGGGCACCAATAAAAACAGTATATACTTTTCTCTTAAAAGTTGATTTAAATATTTCATTCAATCATGGTTTAGCAGCTAAATAGCCATCTTGCTGAATTTACTTTCTCCCTCTTAACATTTCTCGTTTTCCAGGAG
Source organism: uncultured Flavobacteriaceae bacterium (assembly GCA_964419405.1). Taxonomy (GTDB): domain Bacteria; phylum Bacteroidota; class Bacteroidia; order Flavobacteriales; family Flavobacteriaceae; genus Lutimonas. The sequence goes on along the minus strand of CAYQPI010000083.1, from coordinate 11,281 downwards.
GGCCTGGCAATCGTTCGACTTCAAAACCCACTGCCTGCATGGCTCTTCTTACACTTCCTTTTGCCGCATAGGTAACCAATACCCCTCCTCCTACCAAGGCTACATACATTTTCTTAAACATAGTTTCAGTCCAGAGTTCAGGCTGTACCCTGGCCCCAAAAGCATCAAAATAGATCAAGTTTGCGATTTGATGTTCTTCGAAATCCTCGAACATTATTTCGAGTTTGGTAAGCTTAAAAGATTGATCGATCTCCACTTTTTTACCCCATTTTGAAGAAATAATCCTTGAATAGACTTCGGTAGCTTCTTCTGCATGTAACTGCTCTAAATGATTCAGGTTCTTAATGATATCCACATCCAGCGGGTACCCTTCCAAACCGATATAATCAACCTTTACCTTCCTTTTTACAGCTTCAAGATAGGAAATAAAACAATTAAGACCGGTTCCATAACCCATTTCCAAAATGGATAATCTGCTACCATCTTCAAAAAGGTCAAGGCCATTTTTTATAAAAACATGATATGCTTCTTGAATAGCACCGTGCTTAGAATGGTAATTCTCATCCCATTCAGGCAGGTATACACTTGAGGAACCGTCAGATGTTTTAATTATTTTTCTCTCCATGGTGAATCAAATCGATGCAAAGGTAAACGAATTTATACGCTTTTATCACATCGCCTCTTTAATTGTGATCTGAATCCTAAGTATTTTCATCATAAGGCTTGCGAATCCTTCAGAACCCTGTCTAAACATGGCTCTATTTCGAATTATAAAAAACAATGATTTTATTCATTTTTAATCGAAATGAAGTACTTTTGTTAAAAATATCAGAACAATGAGTTTAGAAGTAAGTCACAAGATCACGGTTGAAAAAACAAAGAATTCTAAGTTACCCCAGGTTGATTTTAACAATCTTCCATTTGGGCAAGAATACTCAGATCATATGCTGGTATGCGATTATGAAGATGGCAAATGGTCAACTCCTAAAATTATTCCTTATCAAAATATCAGTCTGGATCCTTCAGCTAAAATATTTCATTATGGTCAATCTGTATTTGAAGGTATGAAGGCCTATAAAGATGAACAAGGTGCTATTTGGCTTTTCAGACCTCTTGACAATCAAAAAAGATTAAATATTTCTGCCAAACGACTTGCCATGCCAGAGCTTCCTGAGTCTTATTTTATGGAAGGTTTGGAGGCTTTATTATTATTGGAAAAAGACTGGATTCCGACAACCAAGGACAGTTCACTCTATATTAGACCATTTATATTTGCCTCTGGAAATGGATTTCATGCCTCTCCATCAGACAAATACAAATTCATTATCGCCTGTTCACCTTCAGGTCCTTATTTTGGAGGTAAGGTAAAGGTTCTGATTGAACAACAATATTCAAGATCGGCTAATGGAGGTGTTGGTTTTGCCAAAGCTGGCGGAAATTATGCAGGCCAGTTTTATCCAACAAACCTTGCGATTCAAAAGGGATATCAGCAGGTGATCTGGACAGATGATACCACTCACGAATATATAGAAGAAGCAGGTGCTATGAATATTTTCATACGTATCAATGACACCTTGATTACTGCACCAACAAGTGACAGAATTCTTGATGGTATTACCAGAAAAAGTATTATTGAAATTGCCGAAGATCAAGGAATCGCTGTTGAAGTACGTAGTATATCCGTTCATGAAATCGTTGAAGCTTCTGAAAATGGAAGCCTTAAAGAAATGTTTGGAGCCGGAACAGCTGCTGTTATTTCTCCTATTGCAGGTTTTGGATACAAGGAAAAAGAATTTATGTTGCCTGAATTGGAAGAAACCGTTGCCTCAAGGCTGAAAAAACAGATTACTGACATTCAGTACAACAGGGCAGACGACAAGTTTGGCTGGAGACATGCCGTAAAATAAAAGAACACAGGGCCAGTCCTATTCTGGCTCTGCGTTTAATATACTTTCAATATTGGGTTTAAAATAATTCGGACCTTTCATCACTTTTCCGTCTTCACGGTATATTGGCTTTCCATCAGCGCCGAGCTTACTCATATTGCTTCTTTGAATTTCATTGAATACCTCTTCTATTTTGTGCTGCATGCCGTGCTCTAATATGGTCCCGCACAAGATATAGAGCATATCGCCTAGTGCGTCGGCAACCTCCACCAAATCGTTGTTTTCTGCGGCCTCTAGATATTCTTTATTCTCTTCATCCATTAAATCGAAGCGAAGCTTTAATTTTTGTTTTGATAAATTGGCTATTGGTTGCTGCTCCACTCCCAAGCCAAAGGCTTCGTGAAACTGCTGAACTGCTTTTATTTTATTTTTCATTCTAACTATAAAAATTTAACTACTATTTGAGCTGGTAAGATTTTCATCATGATGGCGACCAATCGCCACCTTTTCGTGACATACGCTTTTCTTTTCTTCTTTTTAATGGCAGCATAGATCTGAGCGGTTGCTTTGTCTAAAGGAGCCATCCAAAATGTTGGACCGGTTATGATATCAGTATCTACATAGCCCGGCAGAATATTAGTGACACTTATATCGGCTTTCTTGGTTTTCTTTGCTTTCATCCATAAAGACTCCATATAGCTCGACTGAAAAGCTTTAGAAGCATGGTAGGCTGGAACATGTCGGTTGCCTGTAAGGGAGGCAATCGAAGTGATGCTAACAAGATGACCAAAACCTTGATTTTTAAAATAATTGTACGACAGTTGATAGATCATAGTAGCACCAACCACATTGGTTTCTAAGGTTGGCAGATCTTTTTCCCATTCTAGGTCGAAATTATTCTCTCCAATCCCCGAATTATGTATGATCAGATCAACCTGGTTCATAATTGCTGGTAGCTCATTAAAAAACACTTTGCTATCTTCTATATCTGTGATATCGTGCATTCTAATGAAATACTGAGCTGGATTTTCCTCTTTTAAAGCCTCGAGTCGCTCATGACGTCTGCCGGTGATCATGACCTGATAACCGTCTTTCACCAAGAGCCTTGCCAGCGCTTGTCCTATTCCTGATGTTGCTCCAAAAACGATGGCTTTTTTACTCATATTGTCTTACCTTTGCAGCCTTAAATATAACCAAAATGTTTAGTAGAGGACAACTTATTTTTGCAGCATTATTCGCTATTACCTTCGTGTTTTTTATGATTTGGAGTTACCGAAAAGACATAAAACTGCATAAACTCTATTATAACAATGTCTGGATAGTGGGCTTAGGCATTTTTTTAGTCATCCTTCTTTTCGCAACCTTGACGTTTTGGCTGCATTAAAAGTAAAAAGATGAATACCTAGTCTTTTACGCCGATTCCACAGGTTTTTCTACCGCAACAATTTTATATAACTTGTCACTCGGTCTAATTCTGAATTCAAGGGGCAGGGTAATACTATCACCTCGTTTGGCAAGAGCTCCCTTTTCGTCGTTGACAAACATTTCTTTTACATCAAGTTCCTTGGCTCCTGTTGTAGGTCCTGTAATTAAAATCCTGTCTCCGATCTTCAGATCATAGGCTTCTAACTTAAACTCTCCAATATTCGCCTTTGGAAAGAAATGCATTCCTTTACCGATATATACCTTTTTTTGAGTGGCGTGAGACCCTGAACCCTTACTCCATTCACCCAATTTCTGGCCCAGATAATACCCATTCCAAAAACCTCTGTTATATACTTTTTCAAGCTCGAGCATCCAGCCAATTACTTTTTCCTTGTCATAGGTTCCATCCGCCAGGGCATCAATGGCCTGTCTATACGATTTGATCACCTTGGCCACATACTCAGGCGCCCTTCCCCTTCCTTCAATTTTAAGTACTTTGATACCTGCATCAGCGACCTGATCTAGAAAATCAATGGTACAAAGATCTTTTGGAGACATGATATATTCATTGTCCAATTCCATTTCGAAGCCCGTTTCCTGATCAATAACTGTATATTTCTTTCTGCAGTTCTGCTTACAGGCTCCTCTGTTCGCTGATGAATTATGCGAATGGAGGCTCATATAACACTTTCCTGAAACGGCCATACAAAGAGCTCCATGACCAAAAATCTCAATCTCTAAAAGGCGACCCGATGGCCCCTTGATCTCTTCTTTTTCAATCTGCTCTGTAATTTTCTTGACCTGACGCAAACTAAGTTCACGACTTAACACAACCGTGTCAGCAAACATGGCATAGAATTTTACCGTCTCAATATTGGTGATATTGATCTGGGTAGAAATATGAACTTCCATACCCGCCTGTCGAGCCATGGCAATAACGGCCTGATCCATGGCAATCACCGCTGAAATATCCGCTTCTTTGGCTTGTTTTAACAAGGTCTTTACGATACTCAGATCATGATCGTAAATAATGGTATTCAGTGTAAGATAGGTTCTCACATTCTTCGCTTTACAACGCATTGAAATTTCAGGAAGGTCATCAAGTGTAAAGTTGATGGAGGCCCTTGCCCTCATATTCAATTGTTCAACCCCAAAATAAACAGAATCAGCTCCATTATCCAAAGCTGCCTGCAAAGATTCAAAATTACCCGCAGGAGCCATCAATTCAATTTTATTCTTTCCGTTCAATACCATATCGTCAATCTTAATTTTTAAGAGCCGCAAAATTACGATTTATTCTTGAATCAATAATTATCTGTTAAAAATTAAGTGCTTGGCCTTAAATTTGATATAATTTAAACAATCTTTGATTTTAGCAATAAGGATGCTATTTTCATCGGTAAATATTTAGCATCTTTGCAGCTTCAATACGAAGAATTAAAATTTAATTATTATGAAAATTGCAGTAGTAGGCGCAACCGGAATGGTAGGTAACGTCATGTTAGAAGTACTTGAAGAAAGAAATTTTCCAATAACTGAATTGTTATTGGTTGCCTCTGAGAGATCTGTAGGTAAAACAATCAACTATAAAGGAACAGATCATACCGTTATAGGACTTCAAGACGCTGTAAACGAAAAACCGGATATCGCCTTATTTTCGGCAGGGGGAGCGACTTCAGTCGAATGGGCTCCAAAATTTGCGGCAGCAGGAACAACTGTTGTGGATAATTCATCTGCCTGGAGGATGGATCCTAGTAAAAAATTAGTGGTACCCGAGATTAATGCCACTGAATTGAGCACTGAAGATAAGATCATTGCAAATCCAAATTGTTCAACCATTCAGATGGTTGTGGCATTGGCTCCCTTGCATAAAAAGTATGGAATCAAAAGGCTGGTAATTTCTACCTATCAATCTATCTCCGGAACAGGAGTAAAAGCGGTACAACAATTAGAAAATGAGTATCAGGGAATTAAAGGAGAAATGGCTTATCCTTATCCAATTCACAGAAACGCCTTACCTCATTGTGACGTGTTTGAAGAAAACGGATATACCAAAGAAGAGATGAAACTGGTAAATGAAACCAGAAAGATACTTAATGATGATAGCATAGCGGTTACAGCAACAGCGGTAAGAATTCCGGTGGCCGGAGGACATTCTGAAAGTATTAATATCGAATTTGAAAAGGATTTCGATGTGGATGAGGTCAGAAAACTTCTTCACGAAACTGAGGGTGTTGTTGTAAAGGATAATTTAGAAACAAACACGTATCCTATGCCTATTTATGCTGAAGGAAAAGACGAGGTCTTTGTTGGAAGAATCAGAAGAGATGAGTCACAGAAAAACTCCTTAAATATGTGGGTAGTAAGTGATAATCTTAGAAAAGGGGCGGCTACGAATACCATTCAAATCGCAGAATACCTAATGGAAAAAGAATTGGTTTAAGCCTTAACAAAGGCAAGAAAAAAAGGCTGTTTTCTATGAAAACAGCCTTTTTATTTTTGATTCTATTTCTCGACTTTTAAAACGTCCTTAATGATTTCCTCAAGGTTATGCTTTGGCAACGCACCTTGAGCCATTTGCGGCTGCTCTCCAGCTGGGCAAAACAACATCGAAGGAATCGACCTGATGCCAAAAGCAGCCGATAATTCCTGCTCAACTTCAGTATCTACCTTATAAATATCTACTTTCCCTTTATACTCTTCAGACAATTCTTCAAGTATCGGAGCGACCATTTTACAGGGTCCACACCAATCTGCATAAAAATCTATAATACAAGGCTTATCACCCTCAAATTTCCAATCTTTATTATCAACAAAATTAAAGACCTTCTTTAAAAATGTTTCTTTAGTTAACAATTCTGTCATAGTACTTTTATTTACGTTATATCTTGTATGTGATTCTAATGGCAATTAACGTACCAGTTTATAAATCAGCACAAAGTGACGCATATTTTGACATTATGTCGGTCACTTATGTTACAGAGATTTAAATATACACCTCAGAAGATCCTTTATAAGTCAGTCTCTTTTTCCATAAAAAAATCCGACACTCAGGTCGGATTTTTTTAATTGTTTATTTTTAGATATTTGCTTTCTTCATACTAAAGTGAAACTCTTGATACAGCTCCAGCAAATTCATGATGGCCGATATCAAATCTTTTGTTTCGAGCAAATTCCCAAAATACAAGGTTGTATTCTTTGCACTAGATTCTTCTGAACGAATTCTTGTAATCTGTTTTTCTATAGATTTAGAAACATGGTCATACAATTCTTGTTTCTCATCAACAATCTTAGAAAGATCTGCAAATTTTCTATCCTGGAAAATAAGCGAAATGTCTTTTAACATGGTCGATAATTGATTGTCAATTTCCTTAAGATCCTTGATCTGGCCTTTTTTCAAGTGCTTGTGGTTATTATTTACATGCTTAAAACTAGCCTTAGAAATATAACTGATCGACTGAGAAATGTCTTGAAGGTACCCCAGCACCAGCAAATAGAATCTACTGGCCTCCACCGATGAATCATCTAATGACTTGATAAAGTAGAAGGCTTCATCTTTTAGAGTATCCACCTCAGAATTCAACTTAATAACGTGTTTATCCGTTTTCTTCAGCTTGCTTAAATCTTGTACTGAAAGATTATTAACAACGTTAGTATACAATTTGTTTGCTCTGCTGATCACTTCAGAAATATGATCTGAAGTTTCTTCAATGACTTCCTTGGCCGTTATTAACTCAGCTCTTTTGATAACTCGTTTCTTCTTAGCTTCCTTTTCTTCTTTTTTGTGCTTGACAAAGTTTCTCACAAGAATAAAGAATACTAATAATAACAGCAGGCTGACTGCTGTAATACTACCTAAGTGGATCAAATAGGTGAAAATTGCCGCAGTAACAAAAGCAATAAAGGCAGTAAAAAACCAACCCCCTATCACATTTAAAACTCCGGCTACTCTGTATACAGCACTTTCTCTGTCCCAGGCTCTATCAGCCAAGGAGGTACCCATAGCCACCATAAAGGTCACGTAAGTTGTTGACAATGGCAACTTATAAGAAGTTGCAATGGAAATTAAAATACCCGCTACCATTAAGTTCGTAGATGCTCTAACAGCATCAAAGGCCGGCAATTCGTATACCTTTTTCTTAGGCAGATTGACTACTGGTTTCTCAAATCTTTCACCAATACTCGTTTGCATACTTTTAGGAAGCACATAATTGATTCCATTAATAACACCTATGGTCGATCTTACAATAACCCGAGATAATGAGTTTGGCTGAAAGCGCTCATGTCCTTCACTTTGCCTCGCCAAATTCACCTCAGTGGCGGCCACTTTTTTCGCTTTAGATGAAAACCACAAAGTCACCACCATGATCATACCGGCAACAAATAGAAAAATAGAAGGCGTTGGCACCTTTCCGGCCAGTACACCCATATTGAACTCATTGGCTGCCATACCCGAAGCACTCCATGCCTCGTACGAATTCCAGGCTGCCATCGGAACGCCAATAAAGTTTACCAGGTCATTTCCGGCAAAAGCCAAAGCCAGTGCAAATGTACCTACGGTAATGATTATTTTATATAAGTTGAATTTTAAAAACTTGGTTAAAACGAAGGATAAAGAGGTCCAAACGACAAAGGCAATTGCGATGATGATCATTTCATTCCCTTCTAAGAGCCCTTTGATATCCTTATAATAAGCCGTCCCTTTTAGACCCTTCATAAAAATGAAATAGGTAATGGATGTTAAGGCAATTCCGCTAAAAAGAGCTCCATAAATTTTGGGCTTTTGCTCAAAATTGAAGGTCAAAAATAACCTCGAAAGGTATTGAACAATGGCACCTATGGAAAATGCGACAATCACTGAAAGAAATATTCCTGATATAATTAAAATAGCCTTTTCAGTATTGATATATTGAGAGAGATTGGCAACAGATTCGCTGTCAGAAACTGCAATTTTGATCAAGGCCATAGCCACTGCGGCACCTAAAAGTTCAAATACAATAGAAACCGTTGTAGACGTGGGCATTCCCAGGGTATTGAAAAAATCAAGAAGCAATACATCGGTAATCATCACAGCCATGAAGATGATCATGATCTCATTAAAATAAAACTCACCGGGATTGAAAATTCCCTTTCTGGCAACCTCCATCATTCCGCTCGAAAAAATAGCTCCAACTGCAATTCCTAAACTGGCCACAATCATGATGGTTCTCATAGAAACCACCTTCGATCCTATGGCCGAATTTAAAAAATTTACGGCGTCATTACTAACTCCAACAACGAGGTCAATAGCCGCTAATGCGACAAGTGCAATCAACATTAAAATATAGATATTCTCCATGATTTCAAGCATATAAATTTGTGGCAAAGCTATAATACAAATCAGGTTTGTATGTTAACTTAATGTTACGTTTTAAAAAAAATGAGTAACATTTACTTAACCTTATTTTTACTTTTCCTACAAACTGATTTTATCTCTAGCAGATCAGGTTAATTCATCAATTTCACTAGATCAACCATCAAAATTCATCTTTTTATCGGCAGTTATTCATTTAAAAGAGGCGATAACTTTAACAGAAAAAATCGCTTAAATGGTGTTATATTTGTGAAAATTTGCTCCATGTATAAGAAATTAATTTTGTTGTTATCACTTTGTGTTCTTGTGTATAGCTGTAAAAAATCTAAAGAAAAATCAATGGAAAAGGAACATCAGTTTACAAACGCACTCATTAATGAAACGAGTCCTTATCTGTTGCAACATGCACATAACCCGGTTGATTGGCATGCCTGGAATGATGAGACGCTGGAACTCGCTAAAAAAGAAAATAAATTATTGTTGATTTCAGTAGGCTATGCTGCCTGTCACTGGTGTCATGTCATGGAGCATGAAAGCTTCGAAGATTCAGCTGTAGCTGCCATCATGAACGAACACTTTATCAATGTAAAAGTTGATAGAGAAGAACGACCAGATGTTGATCAGGTGTATATGAATGCGGTTCAATTGCTTACCGGAAGTGGCGGATGGCCTCTAAATTGTGTGGCTCTCCCAGATGGCAGGCCTATTTGGGGAGGTACTTATTTTCCTAAAGACAACTGGACCAACGCGCTCACTCAACTTGCTAATCTGTATGAAAAGGAACCGGAAAAAGCTGAAGAATACGCAGCAAAACTGACAGAGGGAATACAACAAAGTGGTTTGATCACGCTGAATGAAGAAGAAGCGTCTTTTGATAAAGAAGAACTTCAAAAGGCAATTGACGGCTGGATGCCCACTATGGATGACAAAAACGGAGGAAGAAAAGGAGCACCTAAATTTCCCATGCCAGGTAATATCCAATTCTTATTGCGTTATGCTGTTCAAAGTCAAAATGAGCAGATCATGGACTATGTGAACACTTCACTCACACAAATAGCCTATGGCGGTATCTTTGATCATGTAGGAGGTGGATTTGCACGATATTCTGTAGATGACCACTGGCATGTGCCTCATTTCGAAAAAATGCTATATGACAATGCACAATTGGTGTCGCTATATTCAAATGCCTACCTGGTGACAAAAAATCCACTATATAAAGAAGTTGTATATGAGACGATCAAGTTTGTTGAAACAGAACTCTACAAAGATATTGGTGCCTTTTATTCGTCTTTGGATGCCGATAGTTTAAACGAAGAAGGAGAATTAGAAGAAGGGGCTTATTATGTCTGGACTAAAGATGAGTTGACTCAGCTATTAGGTGATGACTTCAATCTGTTTTCCAAGTATTATAATGTCAATGGCTATGGAAAATGGGAAGATGACAAATACCACCTCATACGCTCGATATCCAAGGAGGATTTTTGTGAAGAAAACGATATTTCATTAAATGCACTGAATACAACTATTGAAAAATGGCAAAAACTACTGCTAACTGAGCGCGATAAAAAAGACAGACCCAGACTCGATGACAAGACGCTGACCTCATGGAATGCCTTGATGTTAAAAGGGTATATTGATGCTTACAGAGTTTTTGAGGAAGAACGATTTTTGGAAATCGCCTTAAAAAACGCTCATTTCATCATGAATAAAATGACCAAGGATGATGGAGGTTTGTACCGAAATTTTAAGAATGGGAAAAGTAATATTGAAGCTTACCTTGAAGATTATGCCACCGTGACCGATGCTTTTATCAATTTGTATGAAGTCACTCTGGATGAAAACTGGCTAACTTATGCAAAGCAGTTCACAGATTATAGTTTTGATCATTTTTATGACGAGGAGAGTAAGATGTTTTTCTTTACCTCAAATAAAGAAAAAGGTCTGATTTCTAAAAAAGTTGAAACTGATGACAACGTGATTCCTTCGTCCAACTCTATTACGGCAAATAACCTATTTAAATTAGGACATTATTACGGTAACAAACATTATGGGGATAATGCAAAAGCCATGCTGAATAATGTTAAGGAAAATTCAATTAGTTACGGTTCAGGAGCTTCCAACTGGCTTAATCTCTACAGTAACTATTTGGGTAATTTTTATGAAGTTGCCATCGTTGGTGAGGATGCAGCCAAAAAACTAAGAGAACTAAATGCTTTTTATATTCCTAACAAATTAATTGTGGGGAGTAAAAAGGAAAGTTCTTTACCCCTGCTGGCTTATAAATACAATGAGGGTGAAACGACCATTTACGTATGTATTGACGGGGCATGCAAGTTGCCTGTTACAGAATCAACGAAGGCTCTAAAACAAATGAGCAACTCCTATTAATTGCACTAGCTATGAAATTCGTCATTTTATTTTTTGTTTTCCTGGTTGCTTTTGAGCATATCTATTTTATGATTCTTGAAATGTTTTACTGGACCAAACCCAAAGGCTTAAAAACCTTTGGAATGAAACTTGAAGAAGCCCAAACGTCAAAGGTACTCGCTGCTAACCAGGGACTCTATAACGGGTTTTTAGCGGCTGGTTTGCTGTGGGGAGCTGTGGCTCAATTGAC
>CAYQPI010000082.1:0-4613 GCA_964419405.1 uncultured Flavobacteriaceae bacterium | reverse complement strand
CGATTGGTGCGGGCGAAAGGACTCGAACCTTCACACCGTGAGGCACTAGATCCTAAGTCTAGCGTGTCTACCAATTTCACCACGCCCGCAAAATTTAGGATTGCAAATATAATCATTTTTACAAATTAGCAAACAAAGTTTGACAAATTTGTTCTTGTTTTTAGTACGAATCTTTGATCCAATTATACGGGGTTCTTTTCACCCACATTCCTCTGGTAAAATCAGGGAAACTCTGAGGTGCGCCATTGTTCTCAATTGAGAGTTCTGACAAGGGTGTTATGGCACTCCAGGCTGCGGCATCATAAGCATCCATCGGAGGAGCAATTTGTTGTTTTACAGACTCCACAAAGGCATGAATTACAAAAAAGTCCATACCTCCATGCCCGGCACCTGTTGCATGCTCTCCATATTTTATCCAAAGCGGGTGGTCGTATTTTTTCAACCATGGGTCTGCATCATCCCATTTATGAGGCTCTGAGACCCCTTCAACATAAATCCGGTTTCCATCAACCTCCCAAAGTCCCTGAGTCCCCTGAACACGAAATCCCAATGAATAGGGTCTTGGCAAACTTGTGTCATGGGTAATGATAATCGTCTCCCCTTTAGCCGTTTCAATCGTGCTGGTAATGATATCACCCATTTTAAAATTTAATTTGGCATTTGGATGATCTTCTCCTCCGTTTTCGACTATATAATTATGCAGGCCTCTGCTTTTTGTAGCATGAGATGTCAAGGTTTCGAATCTGTTCCCTCTATTAATATCTGTCATAGCAGCAATCGGACCCACCCCATGAGTAGGATAAACATCTGCGTTGCGAAGCAAAGAATGTTGTGTTCTCCATTTAGATTCAGAGATTCCCTTTTCTCCAAATTCCACGCCCTTTCCATAGGCAGTTTTACCATCATTCAACTTCACAAAGCGCAAATCATGTTGGTAACCACATCTAAAATGCATCGTTTCACCAAAAACATTTTGTTTCACCATATTTAGGACCGCCATCACATCTCTACGATAATTCACGTTTTCTAATAACATCAAATGAGTACCTGTCTGCTCATGTACGTTTACCAAATCCCAGCATTCTTCCATGGTATTGGCTGCCGAAACCTCAAGTCCGGTATATTTACCTGCCAACATAGCATCTTTCGCCATGCGGGTATGCCATAGCCAAGGTGTCGAAATAATAACTGCATCCAGTTCTTTTAACTCGAGTAAATTTTTATAATCAAGTTCATTTTTTCCATACAACAAGGGTTTTGCACCTCCAGCTTTTTCGATCAGATCGAGACTGATATCAATTCGATTCTGATCAATGTCGCATATAGCTCCCACAGATACATCATCTCTTAAAAGCAAATTATTAAGATGATTGGTGCCCCTTAATCCTACACCAATCAACCCTATGCGCACCGTCGAATTTCTCAACGTTCTCCCGAACATAAAATTTGGTGCAATACTAAGCCCTGCCCCAGCGGCAACAGTATTCTTTACAAAGGTTCTCCTTGATTTCATAAATCTATTTTGTTTTAAAAATAATCTTTTTTTAAATCTTACGGACCTTAAAAATAGGTCTTTTCTTTTGTCTATATTTGTTTCAGCAAAAAAAAAAGACAATTCTATATGGCTTCCATAAATTCTTATGTTCAGGAAAATAAACAACGCTTTATTGACGAATTAATCAGCTTGTTAAAAATTCCATCCGTAAGTGCCGACAAAGCCTTTAAAAAGGATGTTTTAAATACAGCAGATGCCGTACAGCATGCCCTTGAAAAAGCCGGTTGTAAAAAAGTTGAAATTTGTGAAACACCAGGATATCCAATCGTATACGGAGAACATATCATCGATACTGAATTACCTACAGTATTGGTCTATGGCCATTATGATGTTCAACCCGCCGACCCAATAGATCTTTGGGATTCTCCACCTTTTGAACCTGTTATCAAAAAAACAGAAAACCATCCTGAAGGAGCTATTTATGCGAGAGGAGCGTGTGACGACAAAGGACAAATGTACATGCATATCAAGGCCTTTGAGGTGATGATGCAACTCGACACGCTACCTTGTAATATAAAATTCATGATAGAAGGTGAAGAAGAGATCGGCTCTCCAAGCCTCGAATGGTTTGTTCAAAGAAATCAGGAAAAATTGAGCAATGATGTCATTTTAATATCTGATACAGGAATGATTAGTAATTCTCAACCATCCATTACGACGGGCCTAAGAGGACTAAGCTATGTAGAGGTAGAAGTAACGGGGCCAAACAGAGATTTACACTCAGGACTTTATGGAGGTGCCGTAGCGAACCCCATCAATATTTTGACCAAAATGATTGCTTCATTACACGATGAAAACAACCACATAACCATTCCTGGCTTCTATGACAAAGTCATAGAAGCCAGTGACGAAGAAAGACAAGAAATGGCCAAAGCACCTTTTTCATTGGATGCTTATAAAAAGGCCCTTGACATAGAAGAGGTATACGGCGAAAAGGGATATAGCACAAACGAAAGAAATAGTATCAGACCTACACTGGATGTAAATGGTATTTGGGGAGGATACACAGGTGAAGGAGCTAAAACAGTCATCGCAAGTAAAGCTTATGCCAAGATTTCTATGCGTCTGGTTCCTGACCAGGATCCCGATGAAATTACTGAATTATTTATCAATCATTTCGAGAAGATTGCACCCAATGTGGTCAAGGTAAAAGTAAGTCCGCATCATGGTGGACATCCCTATGTAACTCCTATTGACAATATTGGTTATAAAGCAGCAAACAAAGCATATTCAGAAACATTCGGAGTTTCGGCTATACCTCAGCGATCTGGAGGAAGCATTCCGATTGTTGCCCTGTTTGAAAAGGAATTGAAAAGTAAAACGATTTTAATGGGTTTCGGGCTTGACAGTGACGCCATCCATTCTCCGAATGAGCATTATGGAATTTTTAATTATCTAAAAGGTATTGAGACCATTCCGTTGTTTCACAAGTATTTTACAGAAATGTTCAGCTAAAAAGAAATTATTTTATTTTGAGAATTACTGAATGAATTGCTAGCCAATCTTTTTAACATATTTGGTAATAATCACAATTTGCGTAGGGCCAACTTTTCCTTCAATATAATCAGCATTGTCTCGATCTAGTGAAATTCTCCTAACGGCAGTTCCCTGCTTGGCAACCATGCTCGAGCCTTTTACTTTTAGATCTTTGATCAATACGACAGAATCTCCGGCATTTAACACCACACCGTTTACATCTCGATGCACAATTTCATTTTCAGGATCCTTATCTTCCCCTGTTGCTTTGGCCCAGGCCAAATTATCCTCATCCAAGTATATCATGTCCAGCAAATCCTGAGGCCAGCCTTCATCTTTTAATCGAGTTAACATTCTCCATGCCACAACCTGTACAGCCGGAACTTCACTCCACATACTATCATTCAAACATCTCCAATGATTCACATCTACCTGACCTGGGTCTTCTATTTGATTAGAACAGGTCTGGCAAATCAATAGACTATCAGCCTCATTTCCAATAGACGTTGGAGGAACTTTATAAATATCTAAATTTTCCTTTGAACCACACAACTCACATGTAGTATTACTACGTTCTTGCAATGTCTTTAATAAACTCATGAAAAATGATTTTGCCCGCCTTTTATTAGGATGCTAAAAGTACTCCAATGAAAAACTTTAACAAAACTTTATCATAACAAAAGCAATAAGCAGGCAACATATAGGAGAATTAATACGTTGTTTTTAACTAAACCCTCCTCATCATGATAAAAGAATTTTTTTGGATGTGCTCAGGCGCAGACACCGACCTTCTCAAAGAAAGTCCAAAATCAGAACAAATCAAATATGCTGGTATAGGTGGTACCGTGTTTTTTACGGCCATCATGGCATTTGTATCGAGTTCATATGCTTTATACACTGTATTTGATAACGTGTATACAGCTATTTTATTTGGTGTCATCTGGGGACTACTTATTTTTAATTTAGACCGGTTTATTGTTGGCACTATAAAAAAGCGGGATTCTTTCTGGAAAGAATTTCTTCAGGCTTCTCCCAGACTGGTATTGGCCTTGATCATAGCTATCGTAATTTCTAAACCGCTAGAGTTAAAAATATTCGAAAAAGAAATTGACAGAGTCCTCTTGGAGGAAAAGAACGAAATGACCTTATTAAATCAAGGACAGATTGCCGAACAGTTTAGTCCTGAAATAGAGCGGGTTGAGTCTGAGATAAAAACAATCGAAGATAACCTAGTAGCCAAAGAAATTGAAGTGAATGATTTATACGAAACGTATATTACCGAGGCCGAAGGTACACAAGGAACTATGAAACTGGGTAAAGGACCGGTGTACAAAGAGAAAAGAGAGAAACACGACAGCCAGCTGAAAGAATTACAACAATTAAAAGATAGCAGTGCCGCAAAAATCGCACGCAAAGAACTGATTCTTGCCGACCTAAGAGAAAGGCAAAAAACACAAACAGCTAACAGCCAGCCCATCATTGATGGTTTTGATGGTTTAATGGCAAGAATAAACGCTCTTGACAAATTGCCCGCCATGCCTTCTTTATTTATTTTACTGTTATTTATTGCCATTGAAACCGC
>CAYQPI010000081.1:0-9055 GCA_964419405.1 uncultured Flavobacteriaceae bacterium | reverse complement strand
GGTTTAATATGTTGATAAATAATAAGTTCACCACAATATTAATTAATTTCCAATGTTAAGAAATTGTAAACTTATTGTTTATTAATGGTTAATTAATTACTTTTAACCTATCAAAATAGATAAGATGAAAAAGTTGCTCGCTTGCTTAGTATTGTTCCTTCTTACGGTTAATGTTTCATTTGCCCAAGGAGTTGAACCCAAATTCGAAATAGAAAATGATCTTGTAAAAGCCACTTATTATCATGACAATGGTATGATCAAAGAGGTTGGCTTTTTCAAAGATGATAAACTTCATGACAAATGGATATCCTATACTAATGAAGGAAAAATTAAAGTTGTAGCTCTATATAACAACGGGGTGAAGGAAGGAAAATGGTATATGGTTGGAGAAGATTCAGTCAAAGAGGTAACCTATAAAGACAATAAAGTGATCAAGGTTCAACAGGTTAATGAATCTGAACTCTCCTTTATCTAAAGAGCGTCATTACTTATTTAAAAACATCAAATAATGCTGATAAATCATTGTTTGATGTTTTTTTATGCTTAAAACCATGGTATCCTTTCTCGCTCAAGGCCTGTGTCAAATCAAATGATCCTTGCTCCGCGTAGCCCGCTATATTTCTTTTTGCCATATATTGAGCCAGGTATTCTTGCTCAAACTGCCCGGGTGTAGGAATAAAAAACGCCTTTGCTTCTAAATTTTCTAAATCCATGATACTACTATATCCTGATCTGGATATGATCAGTTTACCCGCCTCAATAACATCACTGAGCTCTTCGTGCAGCATAAAATTAAACTTGGTGATATGGCCAATTTGTTCTGCTTTTTGAGTCTCCTCCACAAGGCCTTGAATAACTAAGGTTTTACCCTTATAAGAAGTCAACTGCCTCATTAATTTCTCTTCCAAATACTTTCTTTGTGGCTCGGGACCGCTTAAGACAATAACCAGATCCCACTTTTTCGGTGAAGGATTCCTTTTGAACCTGCTTAAAGGACCAATATACTTGATGCTCTCTGCTACATCTTTCCTACTTGACAATTCACCTGACAAGCCCTCCTTCTCATAATCTGGTACCCAGCACTGATCGAACTTTTCTATTATCTTTTGGTGTAAGGAGGTCGTCAAAAAGCTTGTATTGCCACTCAAAACATTTAGCTGATGGGTCATATAAACACTCGGAACCTCCTCTAATCTCGTCGCAAAGCGATTATCAGAAATGATTCCACTCAAGTTTTCTAGTTGATGGATTTCTTTGACCCTGTTCATTTCACGGCGCATCCCTTGGATCATTTTCGGAGCCTGACTCAGTAATTTATACTTTAATAAACGGCCCTTTTTACTATAAGTGACAGCTGTATCTGGTAATTCGTAAAAGGGTAAATTTGGAAATTCTTTCTTTAACAGTTCAAGAGATCTTCCATCTCCGCCTAATATGGGAGAAAACCCGTGACAACTCAAAGCTGAAATTAATGGAATACATCTTGTAGCATGACCAAGGCCCCAATTTAAGGGTGCCACCAAGATTTTTCTATGTGAGATAGGATCGCTCAATAAGTTATTATTGCCGCCAGGCCTAAGAATAAGGGATATCTATTTCAGATCAAATCCAATGTCTGTTCTGAAATTCATTTTGTCAAAATGAATCTTCTCAATATTCTTATAAGAGGTAGCCAAAGCCTTTTCAAAATCATCCCCAAATGAGGTGACAGCCAATACCCTTCCTCCACTGGTTTTTATCTTTGCATTCTCTAGTTTGGTACCGGCGTGAAACACGATCGAGTCGTCGATCGTATCGAGACCACTTATTTCCATTCCTTTCTCATAGGCTTCTGGATATCCTCCAGAAACCATCATGACCGTAGTGGCTGACTTCTCATTAATGTTTAGCGTAAAGCTGTCCAGTTTTTTTTCAGCTGTTGCTGATAATAAATCTAGCAGATCAGATTGAATTCTTGGAATCACAACCTCTGTTTCGGGATCGCCCATTCTCACATTATATTCGATGACATAAGGCTCATTATTAACTCGAATTAAACCAATAAAAATAAACCCTACATATGAAATCTTATCCTTTTTCAAGCCCTCAACAGTTGGAACAATTACCCTGTCTTCTACTTTTTTAAGGAATTCTGCATCAGCAAAAGGAACTGGTGAAATGGCTCCCATACCTCCAGTGTTCAACCCTTTGTCTCCTTCTCCAATACGCTTATAATCCTTCGCATTTGGTAATATAACGTAGTTCTCTCCATCGGTTAGCACAAAGGAACTCATTTCTATTCCGTCCAAAAATTCTTCAATAACTACTTTGGCACTTGCTACGCCAAATTTTTGGTCACGAAGCATTTCTTCCAATTCTTTTTTGGCCTGATCCAGATCATCTAAGATCAAAACTCCCTTCCCGGCTGCCAGCCCATCTGCCTTTAGTACATATGGAGGCTCCAAAGAATCAAGAAATGAAAAGCCTTCTTCCAAATTATCAACTGTAAAACTCTGGTATTTTGCTGTAGGAATATCGTGCCTGAACATAAATTCTTTCGCAAACTCTTTGCTTCCTTCAAGTTGAGCCGCGTACTTCTGAGGGCCGATTACAGGTATCGTCTTTAATTCAACATCGTTGAGAAAAAAATCGTGTACGCCCAAAACCAGTGGGTCTTCAGGGCCTACAACGACCATTTCTATGTCATTATCCAGAACAACTCTTTTTACATCTTCAAAATTAGTAGGACTAATCTCTAGATTTGTTCCATATGCTAAGGTTCCAGCATTTCCCGGTGCAATAAAAAGAGATCCGCAATTTGGGCTTTGAGCCAATTTCCAGGCTATAGTACATTCTCTACCTCCCGATCCTAAAATAAGTATGTTCATGTATGCAGTATTTATGGCTGCAAAAATACTTTAAAAATTCTATTTAAAACAGTTGAGAGATGAAATGAACTTTAAATTAAAAAATTTGTTCAAGGATTTTTTTGGTGATCAGGTAGGTAGGTCGTACTCCTGAAGTACCCAAGCCTCCTGATGCCAGCGTACTTCCTGTTTCCAAGGGGTTATCTGAAGCATAATAGGCATACCTCACTTTGATGTCCTTTTTGACGTTTCCCCTGATCTTTGAGGCTGATTGTATGGCTTTTTGGTAATGTGCACCTTCCATTTCTAATCCTATGACTTTCCAGGTAGAATTAAAGAAAAACTCCAAGATATCCCTGTTTTGCAAAGATGGTCCCAATACGGTAATCATCGAGCCTTCATAAACTCCCAAGCCACTATCTTTTAAATCATCTGCGGTCAGTTGGTTGTGAAATGGGTAATTATCTGCTGTCCCTTCAAAAATATGAGAAGTAGGAATCATGATATCTCCTTTTACACCCTCCAGTATTCCTGCCTTTCCCATCACTGAAACAGACTCCACATTCAAATGTTTTTTCTCTCCTGAAGATAAGTCATATGGTTTTAACAACTCATCTAAGGTCTCATAAGCCTGCTCTCCAAATGCATAGTCCATGACGATGATGACCGGCATGTCTCCTGTTGAATTTTTTTTCTGATAAATCGTTGATTTCAAATCGATCTTTTCGGTATCAATGATCTGTACATCAATATTGGCGCCGGTAGTATCTTTGATAAAGGTCAGACCTTTTTTGGCAGCTCCTTTTTTTATGATTCTTCTCAACTCATTGTTCTCTGATTCACCTATCAATTCAAATAAAGAAATACCTTTATTCTCACTCGATTCTTTTGGGAGAAACATGGGCGCATAAATTGAATTCATCACACTGTGCATATTAGCACTGATCACATGAATGGGCCTGTCTATCAGGCCTCTGTTGTACAATTCATTTTTGATGTTTTCAGCCCAGCTTTCACCTGAAATGTGATGCCCAATTCGTTCTCTTAAGATAGGGCTAAAGGTAATTTCATGTTTTTGATCTTGCAGAATTTCGTTCAAGGACAATTTACCCATCCAATAAATCACTTGAAAAAATCTGTTGGGAGATTTGCTATTAGCAAAATTGTCATCAGCCTTTTTGATTTCCTCGTAACTTCTTCCTAAAAAGGTAGATAAATGAGCGAGTAGCACTTCACGTTCATTTTTATTGATCTTTTTATTATTCAAAACCACCTCCTCAAGATAGCCCCATTCTCTTATGGTCTTCCCTTCATCATTGATCAAGACCTTGTTCGCAATTTTTTTTGCTTCAATAAACATAAAGGTCAAATGAGTCAAAATATCATAAACATCAGACCTTCCCCTCGTAATCTCGATATTCATCTGGTCTCTGTCTATTCTATAGCAATTTCTTCTTCGCTTGGAAGGAACAATCTTTTTGAAGTGAGAATCACCCAGACCTTCATCTGCTGTAAGATTTATAAACCGGCATTCGGCAATTCCCTCAGGTAATCGATCTATGATATAAAGCAGACCGTCTAACTCGGTAATCTCAGAACCAATAGAGCCATAAATTTCAGGCTGAAGTACTAAAAGCTCATTAATTAAGGTGTTTCCGGATATACCCATGGGTTTATAAAAACCACGGATAAATAAATGCCGCATTGTGATATAAATCCGCTCAATGGCATTAGTCGAAATCTGAGCTCTGGTCCTTTTAATTTTTTCCATTCAATATGCTTCTGTATTGTTCGTCATTTTCTAGCACCGAAATAGCTTCTTTTATAAAGGGGCTAAAGGCAATGTGGTTTTGATATTCCCCTTTCTTAAAATAATATCGGTTGATGATCTCATCACTAATAATTTCCTTGATACTTTCTTTGTTCTTCTCCAGTTGATCAATTTTTTGTCCTTGTAATTCTTTCGAAAGGTCATCGTAAGAAGATTGTATCCCCTGAGACAGGTTTTCTTCCTGAGAAAGTTCAAATGCAACCTCAAATTTCTTTTCAGAATCTGTTTTAAAATTTGAGGTACCCTTCTGCAGATATGCAACAAATTCATCATATTCACTATCCTCAAAAACATAGGCTTCGGGTGCAGCAATGCTGCTATGTTCATGGTAATAGTCTGATGCAAAATTAAAAATTGCATCTGAACGTAATAAGGCCACTGTTGACTCTGTCAATTCATTTTTTTCGATTTTAATATCTGGTGAGATTCCACCTCCGTCATATACCGTACGTCCGTTTTTGGTTTTAAAGGCATGTCTGTT
Organism: uncultured Flavobacteriaceae bacterium; assembly: GCA_964419405.1. Lineage (GTDB taxonomy): Bacteria > Bacteroidota > Bacteroidia > Flavobacteriales > Flavobacteriaceae > Lutimonas. Next base: position 3,897 of record CAYQPI010000081.1, on the reverse strand, counting down.
TTCTTCAGAAAACTTTGGAACTTCATCTCCGTCCCTGTGCGTATAATCCAGTTCTTGAATATTTCTTCCGCTCGGGGTATAGTATTTTGAAATCGTAAGTTTCAATTTTGTTCCGTAGGTGAGGTTTCTGTAACGTTGTACCAATCCTTTTCCAAAAGACCGCTCACCCAAAATCACCGCTCTGTCCAAATCCTGAAGAGAACCTGCAACAATTTCTGCAGCAGAAGCAGACCTTCCGTCGATCAACACTACGATTGGCATGTCTAAATCAATAGGCTCATACTTTGTTCGGTAGACCTCACTCCACTTTTTTAGTTTTGCTTTGGTACTCACAACAACTTCATTTTTTGGTACAAAGAAGTTTGTAATATTTATGGCTTCATTTAAAAGTCCTCCTGGGTTTCCTCTAAGGTCGAGGATAAGTTTTGACATTCCCTGCTCTTTCAAGTCGGCAAAAGCAGATTTCACCGATGAAGATGCCTTGTTATTAAATTTATTAAAAGCGATATAACCAATTTCAGGACTCACCATTTCAAAATGAGGCACAGGATCAACCAATATTTTCTCTCTTTGTACTGTATAATCAAGTTGTTTGCCCTGTCTTTTGATCACCAGTTTGACGGTACTTCCCGGAACACCTTTTAACAAGGCTGATATTTGATCACTATTATAATCGTTCACTGAAACGTCATCAATCTTTAAAATTTGATCTCCCACTTTAATTCCTTCTTCTTCGGCAGAATAACCTTCGTACACTTCTGAAATCACCAGCTTATGATCGTAATACCTAGACTCTGCTCCAATACCGCTGTATTCGCCTGAAGAATTGATCTTCACTTCCTCAACTCCTTGCTCATCGTAATATCTCGTATAAGGATCAAGATCCTCCAGCATTTCATTAATGGCCTTCTCAGTCAATTCAGCAGGATTAATCTCATCAATATAGTATAAGTTCAACTCCTTGAACAATGTTGTGTATATTTCCATTTGCTTTGCTACCTCAAAAAAGTCGGATTTAAAAGCGAATAAAAATGTACTTGTAATAACAAGACCTGTGATCACTATCCCTCGTTTCAATCTTTTCATTTTATTGTGATTTTTGTTTTTGTAAAAACTTATGAATCAATTCACCCATTTTCATTTCTACCTGTTCAGCACTAAGTTCATTTTTCCCTTGATATATAAACATCAGAATATGCTTTTTAGTATCATTGTCATTGTAAATCAAGTATTTATTTTTCCGATACGATTCTCTCATCAATCTCTTGATACGATTTCTGTCAACCGCACTTTTAAAATTTCTTTTGGAAACCGATACACCTGCCTGAATTTTGAAGGGAGATTCATGGTCATTTTCTAAATAGACCATTTTCAAGGGAAATACCGTAGCTGATTTACCAGAGGCAAACAATTCAGTAATGAGATTTTTCTTTTTTAGCTTTTCTTCCTTTCTAAACGTATGCCGCATAGAGGCCAAAGTTAGTTAATTATTTTTTATGTATTTAAAAGTTTAAGGCACTTGTTTTTATCAAACCAATAATTGTAACTTTGCTTTATTATCAAAATAACAAAAGCTATGTCTGCAGACCAATTTCAAGCCCCCGATTACTTTCTTTTAGATGATCTTTTAACTGAAGAACATAAACTTGTTAGAGACGCTTGTCGCGATTGGGTTAAAAGAGAAGTTTCTCCCATCATTGAAGATGCGGCTCAAGAAGCCAAGTTTCCGAATCAATTAGTAGCTGGTTTGGCAGAAATTGGGGCTTTTGGTCCTTATATTCCAGAAGAGTATGGTGGTGCGGGCCTTGACCAGATTTCTTATGGTCTGATCATGCAGGAAATTGAAAGAGGTGATTCAGGAATCAGATCAACAGCATCTGTACAATCTTCTTTGGTCATGTATCCTATTTGGAAATATGGAAATGAGTCTCAACGAACAAAATACCTCCCTAAATTAGCCTCAGGTGAGATGATTGGTTGTTTTGGACTTACAGAACCGAATCACGGTTCAAATCCAGGTGGAATGGAAACCAAATTCAAGGACATGGGCGATCATTATTTGTTAAATGGCGCCAAGCTGTGGATCTCAAATTCTCCTTTTGCTGATATCGCTGTGGTATGGGCCAAAAACGAAGAAGGCCGCATTCACGGACTTATTGTTGAAAGAGGCATGGAAGGGTTTTCAACTCCTGAAACTCATCATAAATGGTCACTACGTGCTTCGGCTACCGGTGAACTTATCTTTGACAATGTTAAAGTTCCGAAGGAAAACTTATTACCCAATAAAAATGGCCTGGGAGCTCCTTTGGGATGTTTGGATTCTGCCAGATACGGTATCGCCTGGGGAGTTATAGGGTCTGCCATGGATTGTTATGATACGGCTCTAAGGTACGCTAAAGAGAGAATTCAATTTGGCAAGCCCATTGCTGGTTTTCAATTGCAACAAAAAAAACTGGCCGAGATGATAACCGAAATCACCAAGGCCCAATTATTGACCTGGAGATTAGGTGTGTTACGAAATGAAAACAAAGCCACCTCTGCTCAAATCTCAATGGCTAAAAGGAACAATGTTGAGATGGCCCTGAATATTGCCAGAGAGGCCAGACAAATATTAGGTGCCATGGGCATCACTGGTGATTTTTCCATCATGAGACATATGATGAATCTCGAGTCTGTGATCACCTACGAAGGAACTCACGACATCCATTTGCTGATTACAGGAATGGATATCACCGGAATTCCGGCTTTTCAATAATAATTCCTGACTTAAATTTCTGACCGATGAAGACCTTCGTTTTTTTACCAATAAGCCTTTGTTTTTTTATATGCCTGTCACTCATTGGTGCAACATGGGATACAGATACACCTGATGCTAAGGCTCAGAAGATCAATGTAGACACCACTCCTGATGTACAAGGGGCCTGGACCAGTTCTGAGACCAATGAAGCAGGTGAAAAAATTACGATTACCACCATTGTAATGGACGGGTATCTTGCCGAAACTTTTTACAATGAAAAATCAAATGCATTTATTAAAACTTTTGGTGGTTCTTGGGTGGTTCAAGACAGCATGATTTCCTTGACTAGAGAATTTTCATCTAATGACAGTCTTTCGGTTGGAAAAACCAGACATCTTATTTTTGACCTTCAAGGTGATACCATCACTTTTAAGGGGAGCGATAAAATCTGGACGAGAATTGATGATGGAAAAAAAGGCGATTTGAACGGGGCATGGCTGATTTCTGGAAGAGAACGTGACGGTAACATGATACGACGTGCTCCCAGTGCCAGAAAAACAATGAAGATCTTATCAGGAACACGCTTTCAATGGATTGCTTATAACACTGATACAGGAAAATTCTTTGGAACCGGAGGAGGTACGTATACTGCTGAAAATGGTACGTATACAGAACATATCGATTTTTTTTCAAGAGATAACAGCCGTGTAGGGGCCAGTCTTTCCTTTCAATATGAAGTAAAAGAAACGGAGTGGCATCATAAAGGACTAAGCTCTAAAGGCAAACCTATTTATGAAATCTGGAGCCCCAGAATAATGCCTCAGAAGGAGGATTAGATTCAGACAGGGATTCATTTAATTGTAACTAATCCAATACTTAGAACGTCATACAAATACCTTAATTTATTTGTTATGCACGCCATCATTCCCTTTCGATTAAAAACGATTGCCTTTTTCTTTCTTGTTGCTTCCACGTTTACACTTCATTCAAAAGAAGATAAGCCAACGAATCATAGCTCCTATAACATCAGCATAAAAGAGGATCAGATAAAAAAAGCCCTCGTTGAATGTCTTTTAAAAGTGGAAGATAGCTCACTTTATATGAGTGCTATTGGAGCCAATCAATTTCCAGAAAGGTGGGCTAAATTTGTTCATGATATA
>CAYQPI010000080.1:0-23079 GCA_964419405.1 uncultured Flavobacteriaceae bacterium | reverse complement strand
TTCAGGTTTTTATACCTTTATTCCCGAATTCCAAGAAGGAGTTCACTTTATAAGAAATTCAAAATATTTAAAAATGACAAGTAAAATGAAGCTAGTAAAAGTTTTTATGTTGGCCTTGGTATCGGTACTGTTTATAAACTGTAATTCAGGACAAAAATCATCAGACCAAAAAAAATCAGCAGATGAGTCTGCTGAAGCATCAGCAGAAAAAGAACCTGATTTTAAAATTTCTTTGGCCCAATGGTCATTACATAACACGTATTTTGGAGAGCCAATTACAGATTGGGGTGAATTTGCCAGAATGGTAAAAGAAGTGCCAGATTCCATTTTGAAGGGTGACATAGACCCGATTGATTTTCCTGAGTTGGCAGCGAGTTATGGTATTTATTCTATAGAATTGGTGAACACGTTTTATTTCTCGAAAGTAGATGATAAGGAGTATTGGAAGACCTTTAAGAAAAAATGTGATGATGCCGGTGTATCAGTTGGATTGATCATGATTGATTTGGTCGGGAATCTGGCAGATGCTGACGAGGCTGTTCGATCGAAGGCTGTTGAAGATCACCACAAATGGGTAGATATAGCCAGTTTTTTAGGAGCGCGAAGTATTCGTGTAAATGCTGGTGGACAGGGAACTGCTGAAGAAGTAGCAGCCAATGCTGTTGATGGCCTTAAAAAATTAGGAGCTTATGGAGCATCTAAAGGCGTTAATATACTGGTTGAGAATCACGGTGGTTATTCATCTGATGGATCTTGGTTATCAGGAGTTATGAAAGAGGTGAATATGGAAAACGTTGGAACCCTTCCAGATTTTGGAAATTTCTGTATTGAATATGGTAAGGATGGTTGTAACAAAGAATATGACAAGTACAAAGGGATGGAAGAATTAATGCCCTACGCAAAGGGTGTAAGTGCCAAGTCAAATGCATTTGATGAAAATGGAAATGAAACAAAATCAGATTACTTAAAGCTCATGAAAATTGTTAAGGCATCTGGTTTTAAAGGATATGTTGGCATAGAATATGAGGGTGACAATGAAGACGAAGGAATAAAAGCAACAAAGGCCTTACTTGAAAGAGTCTTCAAGGAAATTTAAAGAATTCATAAATAAAAAAAACACCTGCAAAAAACAGGTGTTTTTTATTTTTAATTCTTGGTCAGTGAATGATGTGAACCTGGATTTGAGATCTGATCCTTCATTGAAGTCAATTCATGAATGAGAATTCGTTCATATCTATTAGAGTAAATCATTTAAAGAATCAAGCGAAACACGTTTTCTTAAAATCTTCATTTTCCGCTTAAAATATCTTTTTTGAACTCTGCTGCCATTGTTGCGAATGGAGGCTCTAAAATTTTGAAATACAAGAATACTTTCTGCATTTGTTTTTGGGCTGTATGGATTGGCTTGAATTAGGAAGCTACTGATAAATCGTTTCCAGGCAAAGGCAGATATGTCTTTAGATTGAAGTACTTCTTTTGTCACTGACCTGAAAAAATCCTGACTTAAACTGGTATCAAAAATCCGAATTTTTGATAATTCTTCTTCGCTAAAAATTTGTAAAAGAATATGTTCAATTTCCTCAAAGGATTCATTTTTCCTGGTGAAAATGTACATACCTCTTGAAGAGTTGAAAATAAAGGGCTGGTATTTTAGATGTGATTCAATATGGTCATGAATCAATGATTGTTTTTGACGATTTAAAAACAAAGATTGACTATTTAGTTTTGGTTTTAAAACGATACAACAAACCATATACTATATTTTTAAAAGCCTGTCATGCATAAAAGTAAGCATACCGAACGAATTCGGTATGCTATAGCTTTAATTCAGTTTATGACTAAAGGTCGAAACGATCAAGATTCATCACTTTGTTCCAGGCAGCAACAAAATCATTGAGAAACTTGCTTTCAGAATCAGAACAAGCATATACTTCGGCCAATGCTCTTAATTCAGAATTAGATCCGAAAATAAGATCTGCTCGTGTTCCCGTCCATTTGATTTCACCAGAATTACGATCTCTTCCTTCAAATACTTCTTGAGAATCAGAATTTGCATTCCAGGTGATGCCCATGTCTAATAAATTAACAAAGAAATCATTTGAAAGTACTTCAGGTCGTGATGTAAATACACCATGCATCGAATTGTCATAGTTGGTATTTAAAACTCTAAGTCCTCCAAGTAAAACTGTCATCTCGGGTGGACTCAGAGTGAGCAGTTGAGCTCTGTCTACAAGCATTTCTTCAGCGGAAGCATCATGCTTTGGTTTATAATAATTCCTAAAGCCATCAGCCGTTGGTTCTAAGGCCGCAAAAGAGTCTATATCAGTCTGTTCAGCCGCGGCATCAGCCCTTCCTGGAGAAAAAGGAACTTTAATCTCATGACCTGCATTTTTAGCCGCTAATTCTAATCCAGCACAGCCTCCAAGCACGATCAAATCGGCCATAGATACTTCTTTGGCATAGTCATTTTTTATAGTTTCTAAAGAAGACAAAACCTTTGATAATTGTGATGGGTTATTTACTTCCCATTGGTTTTGAGGTTCTAGTCTTAATCTTCCTCCGTTTGCACCACCTCTTTTATCTGATCCTCTAAAAGTCGAAGCCGATGCCCAGGCGGTCGAAACTAATTGTGAGACGCTTAATCCGGATTCAAGAATTTTAGCCTTGAGTTTATCAATATCTTTCTCGTTGATCAGTGGATGAGAAACCTTTGGAATAGGATCTTGCCAAATTAACTCTTCACTTGGCACTTCAGGTCCCAGGTACAAGGCAACAGGCCCCATATCTCTATGTGTCAATTTAAACCAGGCTCTTGCAAATGCATCTGCAAAATCATCGGGATTCTCATGAAAACGTCTTGAAATTTTTTCATAATCGGGGTCATATCTTAGAGCAAGATCAGTTGTCAACATTTTTGGTGCATGGCGTTTTGACTTATCATGTGCATCCGGAACGCTATTAGCACCAGCCCCACCTTTGGGTTTCCATTGATGCGCTCCAGCAGGACTCTTCTCCAGTTCCCAGTCATAGCCAAACAGGTTCCAGAAAAAGTTGTTGCTCCATTTGGTAGGTGTCGTGGTCCAGATAACTTCCAGACCACTGGTGATCGTATCATTGCCTTTTCCTGTACCGAAAGAGTTTTTCCAACCAAGGCCTTGTTCTTCAATTCCTGCAGCGGCAGGTTCACGTCCAACATATTTGTCAGGATCGGCTGCTCCATGAGTTTTACCAAAGGTATGACCTCCGGCAATGAGCGCCACCGTTTCTTCATCATTCATAGCCATTCTTCCAAAAGTCTCTCGAATGTCTTTGGCAGCTGCCAAAGGATCTGGGTTCCCATTAGGGCCTTCAGGATTTACATAAATAAGTCCCATTTGAACAGCTCCAAGTGGATTTTCTAAATTTCGATCTCCTGTATATCGTTTATCACCGAGCCATTCGGTTTCAGTACCCCAATAAATATCTTGTTCAGGTTCCCAAATGTCTTCTCGACCACCACCAAAACCAAAAGTTTTAAAGCCCATCGATTCTAAGGCACAGTTCCCGGCAAGTATCATTAAATCGGCCCAGGATATTTTTCTTCCATACTTTTGTTTTATGGGCCATAATAGCAAACGGGCTTTGTCAAGATTTCCGTTATCCGGCCAGCTGTTTAACGGAGCAAATCGTTGACTCCCTGATCCGCCACCACCACGACCATCCTGAATACGATAAGTGCCTGCGCTATGCCAGGCCATTCTGATAAAGAAGGGACCATAATGCCCGAAATCTGCAGGCCACCAGTCTTGAGAATTGGTCATTAGATCGACCAAATCCTTTTTGATTTCAGCCAAATCGAGGCTTTTAAACTCTTTTGCATAGTCAAAATCAGCATCCATAGGGTTGGCTTCAGATGATTGTTGACGGAGAATGTTAAGGTTCAACATGTTGGGCCACCAATCACGATTTGAGGTGCCTCTACCTGCTGTGTTTTTTACTGCGCCCCCATGAAATGGGCACTTGCTGTCGTTGTTATCCATCGTAGTTTTATTTGAAGTTTAGAAACCCTTAAGTTACTGAAGATTACGTAAAAATGGAAGCATTTATGGTAGTTTTTGTTTATGAGAATATAAGATTTCTTTATAACAATAGTTGAGAAAACGAGGAACAAAAAATGGATGCTAGTTTGGGTGTTTTTTGTATATTTGCATCGTGTACGATTAAAGCGCGCACGATTATAATGAGTGTTCAAGAAAAAACATCATTGTTACAGAAGTCATTGAGGATCATTTTGGCGATTTTCATGATTTTTGCCGGACTCAGCCATTTGACATTCAATAGAGCTGAATTTTACGCTCAGGTACCTGACTGGATTCCTTTGAGTAAGGATTTTGTAGTGATCACTTCTGGAGTAATAGAGATCATATTAGGTTTGGGTCTTGGTTTTTGGAAAAAAGAACGAATTCGATTTGGTTGGGCACTCGCGATCTTCTTTGTTTTGATATTTCCAGGAAATATTTCGCAGTATCTTGAAGGTAGAGATGCATTTGGAATCTTAGATTCAGACGGGGCACGTTTAAGGCGTTTGTTTTTTCAGCCTGTTCTGGTCGTTTGGGCCTTATGGTCTTCAGGGGCATGGCAACATTGGAGGAATAGTTATACAAAAAACAATGACTGAGAATCAACTTTTACTACGAAATCAAATTTGCTTTCCGATTTATTCGGTATCACGGCTTATGACCAGAGCTTATACACCTTATTTGAAGGACTTAGGGATTACCTATCCTCAATACCTCGTGTTGTTAGTACTTTGGGAGCAGGATGAACAATCAATAGGTCAAATAAAGGATAAGTTGTATTTGGATACAAATACATTGTCTCCTTTGTTACAACGGATGGAAAAGATGGGTCTGATAGAGAGAACTCGTTCGAAGAACGACGAACGAAGTGTTATTGTCAAATTGACGGAAAAGAGTTTGGGGCTTTATGCCAAGGCTTCAAAAATTCCTGACCAGCTTTTTGAGGATATCGTCGCAGATAAAATAGAAACCGAAGATATGCTTGAGTTAAAAGAAACATTATGTCAGCTCCTTAGTGTTCTGACTGAAAAAAAAAGAGTTAAATAAAAATTTATATTAAGAAACATGCACATGGAATTATTAGATAAATTAAACTGGAGATATGCGGCGAAAGCCATGAACGGTAAAAAAATACCGCAGGAGAAAATTGATACTATTATAGAAGCTATTTCTTTGGCACCAACTTCGAGTGGTTTACAGCCTTTTGAAATCATTGTGATCACGAATCAGGAATTAAAAGAGAAAATTCGCCCAATTTCATGGAATCAATCAGTGATCACCGACTGTTCTCATTTGCTAGTGTTTGCTGCCTGGGATACCTATACACCAGAGAGAATCAATAAAATGTTCGATTTGACCAATACAGTAAGAGGCTTTAAAAATGAAGGCTGGGAAAATTATCGTCAGATGTTATTAGGCAGTTATCCTCAGAAGGATCCTGAGATCAATTTTAACCATGCCGCTAAGCAAGCCTATATTGCTTTTTCCCAGGCGATCACTGCAGCTGCTTTTGAAGGTGTTGATAGTACTCCCTTGGAAGGATTTGATCCTGAGGCTTTGGACAAAATATTAGGGCTTCAAGAAAAGGGGCTGAGAAGTTGTGTGATGCTTCCTCTGGGGTATCGTGATGCTGAGAACGACTGGCTTGTGAATCTTAAGAAAGTTAGAAAAAACAAAGAAGATCTGGTTACGTATATCGAATAAATAAGCTTGAATCTTGGAAATGTAATTCAAAGAGAGTCGTTGCTACGACTCTCTTTTATGTTAAGGCACTGATCATGATTATGGCCTAAAGTGCATTAAGCGCTTCATCCAGAGTTGGTTTTACTTCAATAATGGTGCTGAAACCTGAAACATCGAGAATCTCTTTCACAATTTGATTAGGATGACAAAGTATGAGCATTCCTGATTTTGCCATCGTTCTTTTGGCCGTGGCCAAAAATACTCTTAAACCGGCACTGCTTACATACCTGGTATGTTCAAGATCGATCAGTATTTTTGCCTCCCCTTTTTCTAAGTATTTATTTATTTCATCCTCAGCTTCAGGAGAAGTATTGGTGTCGAGATTACCTTGTAGCCCAATAACTATCTTGTCATTAATTTCTTTCGTTCTTATTTCTAAACTCATCGCTATTGAATATTTATATTGTATTTAACCAGATTTATGATGTTTTTATTCGCCTGTCTGATATAGGCGTATTCGTCTACTAAGTTTTTTACGATATGCACACCTAATCCTCCTAATTTCCTTTCATCTATGGCCAGCTTAATGTCTGGTGACTCATTTCTAAAAGGATTGAAAGGAATTCCATCGTCTTCTATAGTTATTATCAGTCTCAAATATTTGAGCTGGAACTTTACTTCAATTTCGTGTTCTTCAGGATCATTAAATCCGTAAGAAATAATATTATTTAGCAGCTCATCCAACACAATATTAAACTTTTGAGTAGCTACTGTTGTCATGTCATTTCTAAAGGCGAAATCTTCAAAAAATTGAATTACTTTAGGCATTTCTTCAATTTTATTATTGATTCTCACTGAAGTTTGTTGGCCAGAATGTTTGTCGCTATCTTTTAAATATTGTAAAGCTAAAACAGTAATGTCATCAAATTGTTCAGTACCTTCTTCAAATTCATTGACACTTTTTATGATCAAATCGGTCAACGATTTTGTCGAATCATACTTTCCATTTTCTAATAAATTTACTAATCTTTTGGTAGAATAAAAGGCTTCTTTGGTGTTTTGTGCCTCAGTCACTCCATCTGTATAACATAAAATGATAGCATCTTTGTCAATAATCACTTCAGATTCTTTATAGGTCATTCCTTCCATCGCTCCAATGACAGGTCCATGAAGATCTTCTAATACAGCAATACTGCCATTGGGACCAATGACAAACGGAGTATTATGACCAGCGTTGGAATAGACTAGTTTACCAGTTTCAATATCTAATACTCCAATGAAAACTGTAATAAACATAAAAGTGTCATTGTCTTTGGCTATTTCATTATTGACCTGTGTCAGAATACTTGCCGTTGATCGATCGTTTGCGGCCCGTGACTTTAATAAAGTTTTAGCCACTGCCATTTCTAAGGCGGCTGGAACTCCTTTTCCAGAAACGTCACCAACAGCAAAGTACAAATGATTTTCATCCAGAAAATGAAAATCATAAAAGTCACCTCCAACTTCTCTTGCGGGAATCAAGTCTGCGTAAATATCAATTTCATTTCTTTCCGGAAATGCAGGAAAACTAAGTGGCAGCATACTCATTTGAATGTCTTTCCCAACATTTAATTCGCTTTCCATTCTCTTGTTTGCTTTCAATAAAATGGCTTCGTCTTTTTTTCGTTTGGTGATATCTCGTATAATACCACTAAAATTCATGTCATCAATTCCTTCCCACATAGAAAGAGCCAGACTCACGGGAAAAATCGACTGATCTTTTCGTTGCCCTTCCATTTCAACGATTTGACCAATGGCCTTTTTTTCACCGCCATGCAATACCCTTTCCATACCTGCGTGGTGATGCTTGTGATACTTTTTCGGAATAATAATATCTAAATTTTGGCCGATCGCTTCTTCTTCTGTGTACCCAAATATCTTACTTGCGGCTGGATTCCATGATTCAATGATACCATTTTTATCAGCCGATATAATGGCATCGATAGCACTGCTGGTGATAGATCGAAACCTGTTTTCAGAAGCCTTAATTCGTTCTTCTGCATCTTTGTGAAAGGTAATATCCCGGCCGATTCCAATCAATCCGGCCAAATCACCTTCATCTGAGAAGTAGGGCGTCTTTAAAGTTTCGATGACGATCCTTTTTCCGTCGGGCATGGTATTAGTCGATTCAAATAATTCTGACGAAGCTGAAGTTAAAATTAATTCATCTGACGCCATATGTTTCTGGGCCAGTTCTTGAGATAAAATTTCCATATCAGTTTTGCCGATAAAGTCATTTACTTGCATCCCTAAATGACTTTCAAAAGCCTTGTTAGCACCCAAATATTTTTTGTTCATGTCTTTGTAAAAAATAATATCAGGAATAGAATTGATTAATATTTTTAAAAATGATTTTTCTTCCTTTAATTGTTTCGTTCTCAATTGAACTTTTTCCTCCAATTCATCCTTGGCTCTGGTTAAGGCCAGATTCGCCTTTTCTCCTAGTTCGAGTGAGAACAAAATTGCTAAAATCATTAGTATCACAATGCCGGAGAATATTCCGAATACAGTAGTTTGCATGATGCTATAGGTAGAATTACCCTCTTTAACATCAATTTCTGAGGCCATTCCAATACCTAATTCAGCATCCCATAACCACGATCCATACACCGGAACTCCCCGATAGTCTCTATAGCCCTTCATGTTGGTTCCTGATTTTCCTTTAACGGCATCTGCAGCCATGTAAGTTAATTTTTGTTCATGACGAGGAATTTTCGCATTGTAACCGGTCATCATATTTCCGCCAGGATCCCTTATTTCAAGTTGTAGAATATCTTCTTGATTATAAGACAGGAGACCAATATTTCTTAAGTCTGATTTAAAGCGACTCTCAGATAGGAGTCGACCATGTTTGTTAAAGACATAACTCTCTCCGCTTTTACCGATTCTGCTCAATTGCATAACTCGTGAAAAGCCCAAAGAAGGGTTTATTCTAATAGCAAGAGCCGCAATGATTTCTCCATTAGCACTTTCTACAGGAGTCACAAAAAAAATGGATGGTGGCTTACTCATTTCTATATTATCAACAGTATTTTTGAGAAATACATCTGACTCGATAGGAGGGACAAATACAGATTCGCCCTTAAAGACCTGTATCATAAGATCAGGACGCCGTAAGTGTATGATATTTTCTTGATTGATATTTTCATTTCTGTAAGAAGCGAGATTTCTGTACTGCTTGTCTATGATAAAGAAACCTTCACTTTGAAGATTGTTGTGATGTTTTTCATAAAAAGTCCTCAACTTTTTTAAAGCTTCTGATTCTATCAAAGCATTTTTGTCTTTTTGAACGGTCAGGATTTCTTTTGTTGCTTCAACCAATAATGGGTCTCTTCCGAACTCTTTGATAATTAATTTGTGCTGCTCAACCCAAAGCTGTAGTCTTTCATGGGTGTTCTCCAATGTGGTTTCCAGGTTAATCTCAAGGTCACTTAGTATTTTTTGCTTATTCTGTTCCATGGCCATCCATCCTAAAAATGAAATGGCAATGAGAATCAATATAGTTCCCAGAAGGGTAATGATTCTGAACCTTTTAGAGCCAATTTCAAGGACTATTTCTTCTCGAACAACTTTTTTAAAGAAATACTTGATTGCGTAATGACCAATGATGAATAAAATAATAATGGCAGCAATACTTTTAAAGATCAGGTATGAAAAATTAATGGCCTCTACTTCATCCATAGTATTTGCACTGATCCATTTACTACGAATCTTATTCATATCTTCACTGGAGATACTGTTCAATCCTTTTTGTAAAATATTTTTCAGGATGATATTATTTTTGCGAACAGCGATATACAGTGGAGGGGAATCCATTTTTTCCAACTGTATGTCAGAAGATATTTTTAAATTGGGTATAAAACTGGATTCCATATAATAGGTAACAACTCCTATACTCTCTACAAAACCATCTAATTCTCTCGTGGAGACTTTCGTCAATCCATCTGGAACTGTCTCAACAGGTACCAGGTTTATATCAGGATAGTTTCTTGCTAATTCGGTCGTAATGGAAAAGCCTTTTATAACACCAATTTCTTTATTAGTAAGGTCATGAATCGAGTTAATGCTGTCATTTTTGTTCGTTACCAGAATACTTGGCTGAATATAATAGCTCGAGGTGAATTCCATATAAGTAGACCTGTCATCATCTTTATAAACAGCCGGTAAAATCTGAATTTCGTCTGCTTTAAACAGTTCGAGTATCTCTTCCCATGAAAGTCCGTTCACAAACTCAATTTTTAAGCCTGTTTTTTCTGCAATCAACTTGATCAGGTCTATGGAGTATCCGGCAGGTTGATTATTGTTTATGACAAAGTCAAACGGAGGCCAGTCGGTTTCATTGGCGACCTTAAGGGCTGGTTGTGACAAGATGTATTCCTTTTCCTCTTGGGTTAGCTCTAAAGAAGGCTTCTGAGCATGTAACTGAAACCCTATAAAGAAGAGTATAAAGGTTTGTAGAAACCAATGCTTTATTGAAATTTGTATCTTCATATCATCCTGATTTAGAAATTAATAAACCTAAAAATAGTACCCAAAATTGATGTTTAATCTTGAATTCCAGTTGGTGTCACCAGGGTGCTCTAAGCCAACACCCGGACCACCTGAAAACCACATGTTTTGACCTAGTATATAGTCGAAATAGGCATAGAGGCCCCTTTTGATCAACGTGGTGCCAATGACAATTTGCTTAGAGTCTGATCCGTAGCCCTGTTTAGGACTGACCTGGCTATAATTAAAATAGATCTTGATTCTGTCAAGATATTTCCCATCGATCATGAGCATATTTGAGAGGTTAACTGTGTAAACATTCGCTTTTGTGCTGACTTCAAACGGAAACATAAAGGCACCAAACTGTATCGTCTTATCGTTTACATTTTCAGGGTTTTTTGGTTGGTATTCGTAATTGATCCATTGTAAATGCAGGTTCCAGTTTTTATAAAGTAAATTATTATGCAGCGCTGTGGCAAACCTGTTGCCTTTCTCTTTTGTTGTTTTATTGTAGATTTTCCCCACCTCGACAGAGGCACCGAGTTTCATCAATAAAACATCATTCAATCTCCATTTGTTGATGGCTCTCAGGTTAAACTGATTGATTTCCTGATTGGTTTGTATGTCATCAGTGACCAAATCAAACGAATAACGTCCATAGCGCTCAGAATCAATATATTCCGGATTTTTATAAAATGCAGCCTGAATGTTCCAGGAGCTACTGTCAAATATGTATTTAATGCCAGTATCATAGTCATCCTCAAAGCCTATATAATAGGTTGCATTAAACCAAAAACTATCTGAGGCGTATGGCAAGATCCCAAAAGGTACCTGGTGGATTCCTATTTCAATGGAGGATCGTTCAGTCAAGTGATATCCAAAATAACCATGATGGATGGCATTGAAATTGCCATACCATCTGTATTCAACTGAAAAAAAGATATCTTTATAGTCTATATCGGCATTTAAACGAAATAATTCAAAGCCAAAGTCGCCCAGGCGATCCATGTTTTCCTGGTCATAATTCCTGTAGGAATAATTTAAGCGTAGTGCTCCTCCAATCCTGATTTTTGGAAGAGGATTCAAACTGTCAGTTTTTGCTCTTTGCTCAGAGTTTAAGATGTCGCTGAGGAAATTTGATCTCACTTTATTGCTGTTTTCAGGCACTTTTTGAGGTAGCGCGTCTGCTGTATTTTGACCATAGTTTAAGTCAATAACTGACACGAGCAGCAGAAGGAATATTCCAGTATGACGGTGTCGTCGTATGTTCATCGATTCAAGGATGTTTTAAGGAACTCATCAGATCAGAGTTCAATTGGAATAAAATTCAGCAAAAACTTTATTCAACTATCTGGTTTGATAGTTCATTTCAACAGTATCCGTATATTTTTTAATGCTTGAAGAATATGTTTGGTAGCTGATTCTGGGCATTAAAAAACAATTTCCGGTAATAGGGAAAAGTCTCACTCCTAAAGATAGTGATTTTAATTAACTATCTGCGCCTCAATCATTCAAGTCTTTTGTTACAATAACTGTTTATGCCTAAATACAAAATGAGTTTGAGTTGAATTAAGAAAAATGATGGATGCTTTGATCGAAAAATTCTTGTTTATCTCTTTAATGAGACATTCATATTTAGTCCATAGGGAATTAAATTTTTCGTTAATAAATGTTTTAATAACTAATTGTCAGGTCTATAGCATATGTCCCAATAAGTTGCTAGTATGTAGTTTAATAAACAGAACCTTATTCCAGGATTTTATTCTAACTAATAAATCAATGAAAAAGCATCTATTATTTTTATTCTTTTGTGTTTCACTTTGCATGTATGCGCAGGATACACCGGGCGTTTATACGATTAAAAATGTAAAAATAAACACCTCTCATTCTGATTTCGGCACGGCGTTTTTAGGAAATGACAAGGTGGTTTTTGCTGCTCCCAGATCTGGATTTACCATGAATCGAGAAGAATATAACGGGCAGCCATTTTTAGATTTGCACGTGGCTGATGTTACTGACGATGGAAAATTAATAAGAAAACAGAAATTACCGGGAGATGTCAACACAAAATACCATGAAGGAATGGTGACATTTTCTAAGGATATGAAAACGGTGTTTTTTAGCGCTAATGGAAAGATTAAAAGAACGAAAAGAAAAAAAAATAAGGAAGCTGAAATAAAAGCAAAAGGGACAGCAAACATTCATCTGTTCAAAGCCAGTATAGATGAAAACGGCGAATGGGGTAATCTGGAAATGTTACCCTTTAACGATGATAGTTATTCAACTGGGCATCCGGTGTTAAACCGAGATGATACCAAACTGTATTTTGTATCAGATGGGCCTCAGTCACTTGGTAAAACTGACATTTTTGTTGTTGATCTGTATGAAGATGGTACCTATGGAGAACCTGTAAATCTTGGTCCAAAAATAAATACCGTTGAACGTGAAATGTTCCCATTTATTGGAAAAGACAACGTCTTGTACTTTTCTTCCGATGGACACGAGGGAATGGGTGAATTGGATGTTTATGCGAGTAAAATATTTGACAATACCGTATCTGACCCCATAAATCTCGAAGCACCAGTTAATAGTGTGTCTGATGATTTTGCCTACATCATTGATGATCACAAGCACAAGGGTTATTTTTCATCAAATAGAGAAGGAGGAAAGGGAGATGACGACATTTATTCTTTTACAGCTTCACCGCCAATTTATATTGAGTGCCAGCAAGAAATTACAGGAATTGTCAAGAACATAGATACTCAGGAACTGATACCTAATATGACCATTGTTTTGTTTGATGAGGCAGGTGAGAAACTGCAATCATTTATTTCAAATGAACAGGATGCAAGTTTTGCTTTTGATCAAGAATGTAATACCAATTATAAAATTGAAGGATATTTAGAAGGGCATCTGGTGGGTGAAATGGACATTAGAACGGTAAATGATTTAAATGCTGAACCCTTGGAAATTGTATTTAATGTCTCGGTAGACCCTGTGGTTGTTCCTGAAATAATAGCAACAGAAGATAGAGCAGAGGCGTTGAATGAAGAGCGTTCAGAAAACAGTAAGGTGGCCAATGAGAATGCTGCAGGTTCGAAAAAAGAAATGAGTGGGGTTTCGATGGTGGCTACTGCTGATGTCATGGATGCTAATGATGATAGCAGTAAGGAAGAGGAACAGGTTGATGTCGCTCTGAACGTCACTGCGGAATCAAAAGCAGTTAAAGGTTCTCATCTGGAGGCTGATGAACTTACGGCTGCTGGAAAAGCCTCATCCTCGCAACCTGCGAACTCTACTAATTCTTCGTCTAAAAACAATGGGGTAACAACATCAGCTGCCTTAGTAGCCGCATCATCAGGGGCAAACAAAGAAAATGATAGTAATTCTGAATTTAATGATGGAACCACTGTTGCAAGTAATCAGCAAAGTTCTTCGTCAAACATGACTGAGATGTCAAAAACAGATGCTCAATCTAATTCTGAAGAAGTTACCGTAGTCGCATCAGAAGACCCGGACGAGGCGGTTAATAGTTCAGCTTTAGATAGTAATGGTGCAGTTCCGGTAGTTGCATCAAATGAAGCTTCTTCAAAAGAAATGAATGATGCTTCACCTGTTGTTGAAGATCAATTAGATGATTCGACGACGGCGAGTGATGAGGCCATGGTAACAGCTGAAAATAGTCAAACTACAGAAACTTCAATTGAAAATCAGCAGTCAGAAACCCAGGTGGCTAAAACTGATGAAGCAGATATGATTGGCTCTTCTCATAGCAGAACAGAGTCATCTATGGCAGCTAAGGAGACTGTAGAAAATAATGAACCTCAGGCAGTCGTATCAAATAGTAGATCCATGTCTGATTCAGATATGGCGGTAAACTACGAGCCCACCAAAGTTAATTTGGAAAACTTAATGATAAATACCATCTATTTCGATTTCGATAAACATAACATTCGTTACGATGCGAAATTAGAATTAGACAAGTTAGTGAAGGTTTTGAAGGATTATCCAGATATGAAAATAGAGGTGAACGCACATACAGATAGTAGAGGAAAGAAAAAATATAATGAAGGGCTTTCGAACAAAAGAGCAGATGCTACTTCAAAATATTTGGTTGAACATGGAATTGATTCTAAAAGAATTTCTTCTTACTGGTTCGGAGAGTTACGACCTGCAGAAAAATGCACCAAAGAATCTCCGTGTTCCGGTTTTCAGCATCAATTGAACAGAAGGTCAGAATTTTCTATCATAGACAAAGCTTCAGATCAGATTATTGTAAAATCAGAGAACAGAAAAAATGACTTAAAACAAGAGGAGAATTCCTATACTTCAAATTCAGGATTGTTTATGAATTATAACTTTTATGAAGAAAAAGAAGTGTACACTGTTCAGGTGGGTGCCTTTAAGGGGAAGGTTCAAACGGATAAATACAGTAAGTTGACCGACTTGTTTAATCATCGCTATGATGATGGATTAAATCGCTATTATTCAGGAATTTTTGAAACGTCGGCAGAAGCAAGAGATCATATGAGGTCAATGAGAAAAAATGGCTATACTGGGGCCTTCGTAGTAGGTTTAAAAGGTGAGGCCAGATTCTAAAAATTTTTGATGACATTGCAAATTAACGATTATTAAAGGCCTCAATGCGTTAGAATGATGGACCAGATCAAGAGTCAAAGAATTTCATTAAGTGCCTACTTTTTTCTATTGGGTTTCGGTTTCGCAACCTGGGCTTCAAGAATTCCATCGATTAAATCGAATTTTGACTTTAATGAGGCTGAGCTTGGTAATTTATTGTTGGTCATGCCAATTAGCTCCTTGATCGGACTACCATTTTCGGGTTGGCTGGTATCTAAATACAACAGTCGAATTCCCCTGATCATTTCATTTGTATGCATTGCTTTTTCTTTGTATGGTATTGGGGTTGCGCAATCTTTGACTGAACTGATCATCGGTGTAGCCGTTTTTGCCTTTTGTACGAGAATTGCTAATATCGCAGTGAATACGATGTCATTGGCACTTCAAAAAAAACAAGAGAAAAAAATTATCGGTTCCTTTCATGGATTATGGAGTTTAGGGGGGCTATTTGGAGCCTTATTCTCTACCATCATGGTGAGCAATACGGTACTGATGAAAGACCATTTTTTATATGTTAGCATCATCAGTCTTTTATTGGGGCTGTTGTCCTTTCCGTTTTTAATGAAAAATGATAAAACGCAGGCAGGGAATAAATTAATTCTGGGAAAACCTGATAAATATATTTTATACCTGGGACTAATGGTGTTTTTTGGAGCCTTGTGTGAAGGAGGTATGTTTGATTGGAGTGGGGTTTACTTTAAAGAGGTAGTTGGCGAAGAGGTGTTTACACTTGGCTACCTTATTTTCATGACATTTATGGCACTTTCACGATTTTATTCTGATAAACTAACAGAAGCAATAGGCATGAAAAACACCTATCTTCTTGGTGCAGCTATTGTGACCCTGGGCATGTCACTGGTGATCATATTTCCTAGTTACTGGCCCGTATTAATTGGGTTTTCATTGGTAGGTATTGGGGTGGCAGCTGTTTTTCCTATGACCTTCTCTCTAGCTGGTAATTCCAAAAAATATTCACCAGGTATGGCGATCTCCATTATTTCAACCTACGGAATCATAGGAATGTTGATAGGACCACCCTTGGTGGGGTACCTGGCCCATTTGATTGGATTGAAATACGCTTTTATTCTTTTTATATTATGTGGCCTGATGCTGATTCCTTTATCCAGAGGTTTTTTTAAATTGGAGCCTCAAAAAAATGGATAAACTTTGGATACCGATATGGGATTTGATAATAGTTTTACATTTTGATATATTTGAGAAGAAGACATAACATATGGTTCGATTTTTAGGAATAGTTATTTGCTGTATTTTGATGGCTTGCGGAGGTGGAGAAGAGTCATTACCGTTTATTCCGGTGAACCAAATACCTGATCCGATGCCAATAGAAGAAGAGCAAGAGGCACATTTTTCAGTAATAATTGATGAAAGTGACTTGGCAATACTTCCGGAAGATACCGGAGGAGAGCATCTGGCAGTGGAACTCAAGGATACGGAGGCACCTTTTGGTTATTACATTTATAAACCTGAGGGATATGCAAAAGATGGTCCGGAGTATCCTCTTCTAATATTTTTACATGGCTGGAGCCCTAATCTCGGTAATGAACCATTAGAAAATGTTTTAAGTGGGGGACCTCCAAGACTGATTGAAAGCAATAGCTGGAATCCGAAATTTCCTTTTCTGGTAGTATCGCCTCAGTTGAAAACAAATTACTGGCCGCCCTTTACGCTTCATACCTTTATATCCTATTTAAAAGAAAAATACCAGGTAAATGCTGACCGGATTTATCTAACAGGTTTGAGTTTAGGTGGTGGTGGATGTTGGTATTATGTAGGTGAAGTTGATGATCATTATGTCGCAGCTATAGTGCCTATAAGTGCATCAGGGGCACCTCATTTAATTGAGAATTTGAGCAAAGTTCCTATTTGGGCCTTTCATGGAGGGCTTGATGGTACGGTAAATGCCTACGATAATTATGGCTCAGTTCCATTAGTGGAAGCTATCAATATGGCAGAGCCTAAAGTGAGAGCCAGATTGACCGTTTACCCGAATGTTGGTCATAATGCCTGGTCCATGACCTATGATGGCTCTGGACAAAATTATGCCGGTCAGACCTATGATAAGTTTGAGCTGGATATTTACGAATGGTTACTTGGGTATAAAAAAAGTGATCAAAATTAAGATATTTCAATAATTATGAATAGAAGAGAATTATTAAAAAAGTCCATGCTAACATCGATGGGTTTGTCCTTATCACCAGGGCTCTTACTGTCACTCGAAAGTTGTGCTGAGAAACGCCCTACCTCTGACATACCAGTGTACTTAGAGCAGGAACAATTTGATCATATATGGCAAATTGCTGAATTGATCTTGCCAAAAACTGAATCGCCTGGAGCAGATGATGCAAAGGTTGCTCCATTTATAGACCAGTTGTTTGGAGTTTTTTTTGAGGATGATGTAAAGGCTGTTTACCTGGAAGGCTTGGAATCTTTTATGAGTCAATGTCAGGAGAAAATGGGAAATTCGTTTTTGAATCTCGCACAGACTGAGCAAATTGAATACCTCAAATTCGTGGATAATGAGGAAGCAGAAGATTCTTTTTTTACATCCATAAAATGGATTGTATTATGGGCCTATTTTACTTCTGAGCCAGGGATGAAAAGTATGAATTATATGCCCGTGCCTGGAAGGTTTAACGGGTGTATTGAAATTGACAAAAATGAAAAAAACCTGGTTGGAAACCGATAATGAGTCGCATATGGAAAAAAATAAATTTGATGTTATTGTAATAGGTTCAGGGATGTCTGGAGGATGGGCCGCTAAAGAATTTACTGAAAAAGGCATGAAGACCCTGGTGCTGGAGAGAGGGCGAATGGTTGAGCATATTAAAGATTATCCTACAACAAATATGGCGCCCTGGGAATTCCCTTTTAGAAAACAGTTAAGTAAGGAAACAAAAGAAGAATACCCGATTCAGAAGAATGTATATGCCTTTAATGATGCGACAAAGGATTTTTGGGCCAGTGATAAAAAACATCCGTATACAACGCCAGAGGATAAGCCATTCAGATGGTTAAAAGGATTTCAAACAGGAGGAAAAAGTCTGTTGTGGTACAGGCAATCGTATAGACTTGGCGAAGTTGATTTTGAAGCACATCAGCAAGATGGCCACGGAATCGATTGGCCTTTAAGCTATAAGGAAATAGAGCCTTGGTATGATTATGTTGAAGATTATATTGGTGTAAGTGGGAAAAATGAAGGGTTGAGGCAATTACCTGACGGAAAGTTTCTGCCTCCGATGGACATGAACTGTGTTGAAGAGGATTTAAGAGATTCTCTCAAGGAAAACTTTGATGGGCGGGTCATGACCATTGGCCGAACAGCACATTTGACGGTTAGACATAATGAAAGGGGACCTTGTCAATATAGAAATATGTGCGAAACAGGTTGTCCTTTTAGCGGTTATTTTAGCAGTGTCAGTGTTACCTTGCCCGCAGCTAAGGCAACGGGGAATATGACTTTTAAGCCAAATTCAGTTGTACATTCTATTCTATTTGATGCAAAAGAAGGTAAGGCATCAGGAGTCAGGGTAATTGACGCCATAACAAAGGAGATTACCGAGTATTTTGCAAGGGTTGTGTTTTTATGTGCATCGACCCTGCCCAGCACCCAGATCATGCTTAATAGCACTTCTGAACAATTCCCTAATGGTATTGCCAATTCCAGTGGAATGCTAGGCCGTCATCTTATGGACCATTTTATGGTGGGGTTTAGTGCAAGAGTAGAAGGATTTGAAGATGGCTATTATGACGGGCACAGACCCAATGGTATTTATATTCCGAGGTATCAAAATTTAGATAAAAAAGAAGAAGATTATGCCCGAGGTTTTGGCTTTCAAGGTGGGGCCAGCAGACAAGGTTGGTCAAGAGGGAAAAATCAAAAGGGATTTGGCGCGGATTTTAAAGATTCTCTTGCAAAACCTGGACCCTGGTATATTCATTTAGGGGGATATGGTGAATGTTTACCCTACTATGATAACAAGGTAGAGCTGCATCCTGAGTTGAAAGATGAATGGGGAATGCCCATTTTACACATCAGCTGTGAATTAAAAGAGAATGAGCATAAAATCATGAATGCCATGGTAAAACACGGTAAAGAAATGCTTGAAAAAGCCGGGTATAAGGATGTCTATAATGAACCTCTAGATACCTATGTTTTTGGAGAAGGAATTCATGAAATGGGAACCGCTCGAATGGGAAAAGATCCTAAAACATCGGTTTTAAATAAATGGAATGCCTGTCATGATGTGCCAAATTTGTTTGTTACTGATGGATCTTTTATGACCTCTGCAGGTTGTCAGAACCCTTCTTTAACCTATATGGCTTTTACTGCCAGAGCAGCGAATTATGCTGTCGAGCAAATGGAGAAAGGAGTTTTATAGAAGAACTTGGATTTTTTTTTGCGTATCTTTAGGGAACTAATCATTTTCTAATTATCCATGCGTTCTAATATACTTTTGATTGCTCTGTTGATTTCTGCACCCTGTTTGTTTGGACAGGCTTCAGAGGAAGCTATGAAGAAGGCCAACAATCCATTGGCTGATATGACGGCACTGAATTTTCATAATTATTATGTGCCCAAGCTTACCGATGCACCTGACGATGCCTATATGAATAATGCCTGGATTCGATTTGCGAAGCCATTTTCTGATGGAAAATTACTTTTAAGGGTGTCTGCTCCCATTAATACCATAGGCCTGCCTGATGCCAATGGTACTGTTAATTCAACAAATGGTTTGGGCGATATCAATGCCTTTCTGTCGTATAATTTTGTTTCAGAACCTTCAAAAACAATGGGGATAGGTCCGTTGTTGGTGGCACCAACAGCAACTGAAACCGAATTGGGTTCTGGCAAATGGCAAGGAGGGTTTGCCTTTGTTGCTTTCATTGCGAATTCTCCCACGTTTCAGTTTGGAGGCTTGATTACCTGGCAGGCTTCTTTTGCAGGAGACAGTGATCGTGAAGACACAAGTTTGGCCGCTGTTCAGCCATTTTATTTTTGGCAGTTGGGCAAAGGAGTTTATTTAAGAGGAGCACCAATATGGGTCTTTGACCTAAAAAACAACACGTTTCAAGTTCCAATAGCTTTGGGTATAGGAAAGGTTGTGAAAGTCAATAATACAGTTTTTAATCTCTTTGTAGAGCCACAATATGCTGTCCTTCATAAAGGAACACAACCTCAGGTACAAATTTTTACAGGTATCAATTTGCAATTTATGAAACCTGCCGAATAGCCACGGCATGTGAAGCTAAAATAATACGAATTCAACTCGAACCATCATGAACTTAACACCTACAGAATCAAGACGAAATTTTTTAAAGAAAACAACTTTAGTTGGAGCTGGAGTTGGCATCATGCCTCTGATGACATATGCAGATAGCCCACTGATGATGCCGCCCGATAATATGTACCTGATAGGACCAAGAGAAGGGTATTCTCCTCAGGTGGGAACATTATTGTCGACCATGACCATGATGCGGGCCTGGCTTGTGCAATCAGTTAAACATCTAAGTGTAGAAGAACTTGATTTTCAAATTGATGAGAAGTCAAATTCTATTGGTGCCATGTTATGGCATCTGGCAGCAACTGAAAAGTATTACCAATTGAATACCTTTAAGGATATGGAATGGGGTAGCTGGAGTGATGACATTAAAAAGGAATGGGATACTCCAATGAATTTAGGTGAAAAAGGACGAGAAGAGATCAAAGGAAATGCAATAGATTTTTATTTGAATAAATTAAAGGAGGTCAGGGCTGAAACCGAAAAGGAGTTTGCTAAAAGAGACGATGACTGGATAATGAAATCAGAGCCTTTTTTTGGAGATCTCCCGACGAATAATTATTGCAAGTGGTTTCATGTATGTGAACATGAATCAAATCACAGAGGCCAGATCAAATTTATTTTGAAACGAATTCCTAAGACTTAAACGTTATAGTATTGGTTTTTAGTCGTTGTGATGAAGTTAACGGCTCCCTGGAGCAATTCAATATCTAACCGCTGGTATTTTTGAATGACTTCTCCGTCCAGTTGCAGTAATCGGGGCTCATCAAAAATAATTTCTGCCTTATGAGTTTGAATCACTGTGCTTTTTTGGGAATCGTGAAATTTGTCGTGTAGGGCAGCCAGACCAGCCGCAAGCAAAGAAGCGGTATCTACCTTTTCAATGAGCACTATTTCGAATAGGCCATCCATTGGATTGCCCACAACGTTCAAAGGGACGCCTGTTCCGTATTTTCTGGCATTACAAATCGCAGTCATCAAAACCTGGAAATCATTAGTTTTGCCATTGGCCTTGACAGTTGCTTTAAAAGGTTTAAGCTGCGTCATTTCTTCTAAAAAATACTTGGCATAGGTGATCATACCTCTGTTTTTATCCCTTTCGTATGAGTCTACAATACTGGCATTAATACCAACATCGCCAATATGCAGGGTATAATGCTCATTATTAATCAATATCATATCCAGTCCTCCAACAATTTCAGACAGGATCAGGTCCTTTAAAGCCTCAATAGGTTTTAAATTGACATATAGTTCTGTTGCCATTCCGTTGGCAGATCCTAGTGGAATAATTCCCATAGGATATGCAGTGCCTAACAAAAGAGTCGCAACAAATAAGGTTGTGCCATCACCTCCTACCGAAGCAATCTTATCAGGTTCAACTTGATTTATTACTTTCTTGGCCTCCTCTTTATCATTTTTACCCGTGGTTTTAAAGATGGTATACGAAATACCATATGTGTCACAAAGTGATTTGGCTTCTTTTAAAAATGGCTCTTTGTCTACACCTCCTGAAATGGGGTTGACGATAAACAGAAGTTTCATGTGTTTGATTCAGTTATTAAAAATTCATCGTGTTTAAAATAATATGCCTTGACCCCGGTTTCTTTGAGTTGATTCCAGGCATATTCTTGATTCTTCGATTTATGTGGCTTTGTCTGTCGAATATACACTTTTTTAATTCTTTTTCCATAATGCTCAATAACTTCACGATAAATGCTCATGTCAGACTGCGTATCATCACCAATTAAAATGACCTTCTCATTATTGAAATGATCTAGAATTGAACAGATGTTTTCAAATTTAAAGTTGGAATTCTTTTTTTCAAAGAGTAATTGTGAAGTGCTGAGAAAAGGTGTAAGGAGTAGTGGCCCTATGGGTAATTGATGATGTAAAATAAAATTTGAAATCAAATAGAACAGATTATTCTCACTTTTTGAAACATAAAAGAAATCAGCATCCTTTCCAATGTTTTCATACAATTGCTGGGTGTATGAAATGACCTTTCTCTTTGAAGCAGCTGTAAACAAAGTTATCAGCAGCCTTTTTATTTTGGTTTTGGTATAGGATCGCATAATGGTGTCATCAATATCTGATATGACCAGAGGACCATGTTGTTTTTGATTAAAAAATACTGGATACTCCTGCTGCGTCTGAATGCTATTTTTCTCCCCATCCAGAATCTGTATTTCTGATGAATTCGCCGCTGAAATTTTTATCTTAAAGGCCCCATATTTATTGGTTATTGCTTCTGTTTCTTTATCATTGTGCAGGACAAATATTTTTCGATTCGCATAGGTCTTGATAAAATAGGTTCTCGGAATGGAAAATGGGCTTTTAATTCCTGTCTTCAGCGCGTTATTTGAGTATAAAATCACTCCTGAAACAATATTGAATTTAGAATTCTGTATCACCGATAGGTGCCAAACTAGAGCCATTTTTTTGAAAATGATGAATTATGATGGTTAAAAACTGTTTATGATAGTGGCGATCGATTGCCTTAAAGATACGTAAATCATTACTAGGAAAGAATCTGATTTGAAAGATGAATCACTATAGGAATAAAAAAAGGTAAAAAACTACTAAAAATCGGCTAATTGATATTTAATACAGTATCTTTGCGTCAAATTTATAAATTATTTAAAATGAATACAGGTAGAGTAAAATTCTTCAATGACGCTAAAGGATTCGGTTTCATAAGCGAGGAAGGAACAGGTAAAGAACATTTTGTACACGTTTCAGGACTTGTAGACGAAATTCGTGAAAATGACGAAGTAGAGTTTGAACTAGAACAAGGTAAAAAAGGACTAAATGCGGTTAACGTTAGAGTTATCTCATAATACAACAACTTTTTGAACTGTAAAGGCCCATCATTT
>CAYQPI010000079.1:0-2356 GCA_964419405.1 uncultured Flavobacteriaceae bacterium | reverse complement strand
ATCCGAATTTATCGAGCTGAATGACCTTTGCTATTTCCTTTGAATTTACCAGGCTCATAGAATTAATCGGCTTTAACTATCATTTGTACCGTTTCTCTGCTTATCTGTTTTAGTAAAACTTCTTTGTCAGACTCCAGATCTCTCATCACCTGCTCATTAAAATGTCTAATGGTATACAAACTGACATTTTCATTGTACTTCACGCTATACCTTGGCTGAAGTTTTGCTAATAATTGATTAAAATTATTAAAATTATCTTCAATACAAAGAGAAAAACTGATGGCTGAATTTTGGATCATATTTACCTTCACTTTAAATTCATGAAGATATTTAAAAATTTCACTAATATCCTGTTCTATGACAAAATGAAATTCTTTGTCAGAAACAGAAATCAAAATCTGATTTTTCTTTAGAATAAAACAAGGGATTTCAGGAACAATCTCTAATTCACTCCCCACATAGGTCCCCTTATTCTCAGGCGATATAAAAGATCTTACACGTAGTGGGATTCCTTTTCTTTGTAGGGGTTGCAATGTTTTGGGATGTATCACTGAAGCCCCGTAAAATGCCATTTCTATGGCCTCCTTATAGGATATTTCTTCAATCAGAGTTGTTTGTTCAAATTCTCTCGGGTCAGCATTCAGAACGCCTGGTACATCTTTGAAAATAGAAACTTCCTTGGCATCGAGGCAATAGGCAAAAATACCTGCGGTATAATCAGAGCCCTCCCTGCCCAGGGTAGTTGTGTTTCCCTGATCGTCCTGACCAATGAAACCCTGCGTAATGGTAATCGCGGATGTATCAACATGTGTAAGAATTGCCTCTGATGTTAAGTTCCAATCTATTCTGGCGCGTCTAAAATCGCTATCCGTTTTGATACATTGACGAACATCCAGCCAATTATTAAGTATTCCCGATTCACTTAAATAGGCACTGCATATACTGGTTGAAAGATATTCAGCCCTGCTGACCACCTGATCATAGACAAAATCATAATCCTGCCGCTTATTCTTCTCAAGAAAATCTGAGATTTCTGAAAAAATTCTTTCAACACCCTGCTTGATTTCTGTTGGGTCATCGAAGGAAAGTTTTTCAATAATTGACAAATGAAATGATCTTGCCTGGCTCAACAATTCATCTAAGCCGGCTTCTTTTTCTATATAAGACTTCACAATTGCCTCAAATGCATTGGTCATTTTTCCCATAGCAGAAATCACGATCAACACTCTTTTTTGATTCAATTTCTTAAGGGTATGTACAAAATTCTTAACGCCTTTGGCATCCTTAACCGATGCTCCACCAAATTTAAAAATCTCCATTAGTAACTAGTATTATTCAAACTCATTTATTTCTGAGATACAAATTCATGTAAAGAATGTTCATTCATATGAACCACTTGCCAGCCCTCGAGTATGTTGGCACCTGTCGATAAATAAAAATCAACAGCTACTTTGTTCCAGTCAAGCACCTCCCAGGACACTCTTTTTAATTGCTGACTATGAGCATAGGAAAGAACTTTAGTATATAAGGCCTTTCCGATTCCTTCACCTCTGCATTCTTTTTTTACAATGAGATCTTCCAAATGAATCGAGCGCCCTTTCCAGGTAGAATACCTTTCATAAAAAAGCGCCATCCCAACAATATCATCGTTTTTTTCAGCAACAAAAACCTTGAATAATGGCTGCTCTCCAAACCCGTCTCTTTCAAGATCTTCTACCTTAATTTCAACGGCATTTTCTTCCTTCTCAAAATGAGCCAATTCCTGAATTAATGACAACACAGCCGGCATGTCATATTTTTTGCCCTCTCTCAATATTATCTCCATTTTTTCGTTTTAAAGTATACAAAAATAACCATATTTGCATACGAATCCCCTAAACTCAAATAAAATGCACAAACCTAAAACACTTGGAGAGTATATCATTGAAAATCAGAATGATTTCCAATATTCATCTGGTGAATTATCCCGCCTTTTGAGCTCAATAAAACTGGCGAGCAAAGTGGTCAATCACGAAGTTAATAAAGCCGGCCTGGTCGATATTCTTGGCGCTGCCGGGGATACCAATATTCAAGGTGAAGACCAGCAAAAATTAGATGTTTACGCCAATGATGTTTTTATGAAAACATTGATAAACAGAGAAATTGTTTGTGGAATTGCCAGTGAAGAAGAAGATGATTTTGTGATCATAGAAGGAAAAAATCGGTCTCATGACAACAAATATGTTGTATTGATCGATCCTTTAGACGGATCGTCCAATATTGATGTGAATGTTTCAGTAGGTACTATTTTTGCAATTTACAGAAGGGTTACTCCCATCGGAACTCCGGTAACAAGTGACGACTTTTTACAACCAGG
>CAYQPI010000078.1:0-4754 GCA_964419405.1 uncultured Flavobacteriaceae bacterium | reverse complement strand
AGATCTGGAGTCTGACAAAGAAGTTTTACTAAAACAGATAAGCAGAGAAACGGTACAAATGATAGTTAAAGCCGATTAATTCTATGAGCCTGGTAAATTCAAAGGAAATAGCAAAGGTCATTCAGCTCGATAAATTCGGATGGTTTGGTACATTCTGTGGCTGGATGCTTCTAAAAACTTTGAGGTTATCTGAATTAAACAGGGTATATGAAAGGCATATGCACAAGGAAGATCTCGACTTTCTCGATGGGGTCTTAAAAGATTTTCAAATTGAATTTGAAATCCCTGATGAAGATCTGGCCAGAATACCCAAAGATGGAGCATTTATTACGGTGTCGAATCATCCTTTAGGGGGCGTTGACGGAATATTACTACTAAAACTGCTTTTGGAAAAAAGACCAGACTATAAAATCATCGCAAATTTCCTCCTACACCGCATCGCACCCTTAAAAAAGTATGTCATGCCAGTGAATCCGTTTGAAGATCACAAGGATGCCAAGTCTAGTCTTACCGGAATTAAAAATGCCTTATTGCATTTAAATCATGGCTTCCCTTTAGGTATTTTTCCTGCCGGAGAGGTGTCAACTTACAAGGATGGAAAATTAGTGGTAGACAAGCCCTGGGAAGAAGGTGCCATAAAGATCATTAAAAAAGCCAATGTACCGGTAATACCCATTTATTTTCATGCAAAAAACAGCAAACTGTTTTATATGTTGTCTAATTTGAGTGACACCTTACGAACCGCTAAGCTACCTTCAGAGTTACTCACACAAAAGCGGCGTTTGATCAAGGTTAGGATCGGAAAGCCCATATCAATAAAAGAGCAGGACAGTTTTAAAAGCCTCGAAGAATTTCATCAGTATCTGCGAAAGAAAACCTATATGCTGGCCAACCCTTTTGAGAAAAACACCTCCTATATCAATACCAATAATTTTAAACTATCCAAATCAGTTCAGGAGATCATTGACCCAATTCATACTGATTTGATCAAAAAAGAATTGAAGGTGTTAGACGGCAATGGCTCTTTGGTTTTTACGAGTAAAACCTATCGCATTTATTTGGCAGGCAGCAAGGATATTCCGAACACCTTAAAAGAAATTGGTCGCTTGAGAGAGATTACATTTAGAGAGGTGGGCGAAGGGACCAATAAGGCTGTAGATCTTGATAAATTTGATAAATTTTACAAACACCTGTTCTTATGGGATGAAGCCAACCATCAGCTGGTAGGTGCTTATAGAATGGGACTGGGAAAATACATTTTTGGTAAGCACGGCATTGAGGGTTTTTATGTCAATGACCTTTTTAAGATTGAACCTGAACTGTTCGACATGATGGAACAGACCATAGAAATGGGCAGAGCATTTATTATTAAGTCATACCAGCAAAAACCCATGCCCTTGTTTTTACTTTGGAAGGGAATCGTACATGTGACATTGAGGTACCCAGAATACAAGTATCTGATGGGCGGGGTAAGTATCAGTAATAAGTTTTCGAATTTTTCGAAATCTCTTATGATCGAGTTTATGAAGTCTCATTATTATGATCCTTTTGTGGCTCAATATGTCTATCCGAAAAAGGCCTATAAGGTCAAATTGAATGATGCCGATAAAGACTTTGTTTTTGATACCACAAAGGCCGATATGAATAAGTTTGACAAGATCATTGATGAAATTGAACCAGGCGATTTAAGACTGCCTGTATTGATGAAAAAATATGTAAAACAAAATGCTCGACTGGTTGCCTTTAATGTAGACCCAAAGTTTAACAATGCCGTGGATGGACTGATGTATATTCGTATCGCCGATTTGCCTGAGAGCACTGTCAAACCTGTGATGGAAGAATTTCAGGCTGAGCTGGAACGCAAATTACATCAGGACAGTCCTGAAAACTAAAACCAGGGTTTTTTATGTTCCTGATACATTTCATAGAACTCCTCGTCTGATTTGGTCAGGTAAACGATTCCTTCAATTAATCCGATCAAGGCCACAAACCCAGCGGCAATACCACAAGTTAATATGGATATAAGTAGCATGGTGAGTCCTTCATTTTGATAACCCAAAACAAATTTATGAACGCCAAATACGCCCAATAAAATACCGAGAACTCCGGCTAAAACTCTTTTATTTTCAGGTTGAGGCGGCAATTTATTGCCAAATTCGTCGACTATTTCCATTTAAAACCAAGGTTTACTGCCAACCTGATAGATTTGGTAAAACTCTTCATCAGATTTCGTTAAATAAATAATTCCTTCAATAATTCCGATCAAGGCCACCAGTCCGGCTAAAATCCCAAAGCTTAAAAAGCTCACCACCAGCATAATGATACCTTCTTTTTGGTAACCAAGAATAAATTTGTGAATGCCAAGGGAGCCAAATAAAATGGCGATGATCCCGGCCACAACCCTTTTATTGCTTTTTTCGGCGGTAAATTGTTCATAGACTTCTTTAGCACCTTCAGTAAATTCGTTGGCGGTCGATTTTGCCTCTTCCTGAAACTCCTGGGTGTTTTCGTCTATGTCTTTGGCAATTTCTTTGGCTTTATCTTTAATTTTTTTAGCACCTTCCTTTAGGTCATTTTTCAAGCCCTTATTTTTATCCGTCTCGCTCATAATAAAGCTTTCTTTGGTTGAATCTCTAACAAATTTATAGAATTTAATAATCAAAACCAACGCTTCTCAATTCTTTAAATTTTACTACTTTTGGAGCCAATAGTGATCGTATATGCAATCAAAACAGAAAGTAGCAGTAATTGGGGGAGGTAGCTGGGCGACAGCCATTGTGAAGATGCTTTGTGAGAATTTGGATGAGGTAGGATGGTATATGCGCAGTCATTATATCATCGAGCACATCAAAATAAACAAGCACAACCCTAATTACCTGAGTTCTGCTTATTTTGATCCTGATAAGTTGTTTTTTTCAGAGGACATCAATGAAATCATCACCTATGCAGATTATTTGATTTTTGCTATTCCTTCAGCATTTGTGCAGGCAGAGTTAGAAAAGATAACAGTTCCATTAGATGATAAGGTGATTTTTTCAGCAATAAAAGGAATAGTACCTGAATCAGGTTTGATCGTAGGAGAACATTTTCATGATATTTTAAAAGTTCCTTTTGAGAATATTGGAGTGATCACTGGGCCTTGTCACGCTGAGGAGGTGGCTATGGAAAGACTTTCATACCTTACCATTGCCTGCCAGGATGAGAACAAAGCACGTATTTTAGCTGAAAAACTCTCAGGAAGGTATATTAAGACAAAAATTTCTGATGATATTATAGGTA
The DNA here is from genome assembly GCA_964419405.1 of uncultured Flavobacteriaceae bacterium. Taxonomy (GTDB): domain Bacteria; phylum Bacteroidota; class Bacteroidia; order Flavobacteriales; family Flavobacteriaceae; genus Lutimonas. Next base: position 1,475 of record CAYQPI010000078.1, on the reverse strand, counting down.
CAGAGTACGCTGCCATGCTGAAGAACATCTTTGCCATTGCAGCGGGTATTGCTCATGGTCTGGGTTATGGAGATAATTTTCAGGCTGTGTTGATGTCAAATGCCATACGTGAGATGAAACGTTTTATCAAAAAGATTCATAAGATGAAACGGAACATTAATAATTCAGCGTATTTAGGTGATTTACTCGTAACCGGATATTCGGTGTTCAGTAGAAACAGGATGTTTGGAAATATGATCGGTAAGGGCTATACAGTAAAATCTGCTATGTTTGAAATGAGCATGGTCGCCGAAGGATATTATGCCACAAAAAGTGCCTATAAGATCAATAAAAAGAACAAGGCAGAAACACCCATCATTGATTCTGTGTATCGTATTCTTTATGAGAATAAGGACGCCAAGAAAGAGTTTAAAAAATTGACGGATATTTTGAACTAGCGTTTGGTTTTTTTTCTAACGTTTTTTTTAACTAAAATTCGTAAAATATTCTTTTATGTCCTTTTGTCTTGAAACAAAAGAACGAAAAATTCAAGACTGCTTTCAATTCTCTGTAGCTTTCCCTCCTTATTTTCTCCACCGCAGCCTCAGCCGTTTCACTTTCTGGCTTCTTCTTCTCCCTATTCTAAAAATAGGTCGGAAGCTAACACGAGAATTCAAAGAGGTCGAAAAGTCCTAATCAACATTCATCAATCAAAGAATGTTAATTAAATCGAAACTTTTCCGGCAGTATAGATTGAAAAGCGTGTTAATAATTCCTGCCCGTCTGGCAGGCGGGTTAGAAACCATGTCTGCAGCAGGTAGACTTGGAAGAAATTTAGCGATTTTCAATTGGTTTTTAAGCGTTCGATAGAAAAGCTTAAAAAACACCTTCGGAAAAGGCTCCTTTTTTTAGTTCTTTTTTTGGAGAAGCAAAAAAAGCAACAAAAATAAATCTTACGAGTTTTTCTAAAAAAAATAATCATGCATGAAGGAAAAAGAAACCCTAATTGAATTCGATAATTTTTTTAAAGGCCCTATCCAAAATCTTTTTCTCTTCTTTAATGGTCGTTTCATCCCAATCAAAATAATTGGAGAACTCATTTAATATCGGTTCTTTAAGCAATTGCAAAGTGTCTGGATTAAAGAATAACCTACCACTCCTTCTTTCAAAGAAATCCAGCGGTTTGACAATCATTTCATGGGCTATGCCGAATTTGAGTTCTGCTTTGGCCAGTCTGATTTGAGGATCTTCTTGAGGGAGTTCATTAAACAACTGTAAGACCATATCTGTCTGTCTGCCATAGCGATGGACCAGTGATTTTACCGCTGTTTTATCAAATCCATAAGTTTGCCAGTTAGGGAGTATTTTTTTTATATAGGCCTTGACAGCCTTATGGTTTTTAAAAGGATCTTCTGTCAGGTCGAGTTTTTCAGTTTGCACCTCTTTTAGTTTCATGTCAAACTGCTTTGCTGCTCGTTTCGCCACCTTGTCAACGA
>CAYQPI010000077.1:0-14291 GCA_964419405.1 uncultured Flavobacteriaceae bacterium | reverse complement strand
CTCAGTTCTGATACCCTCAGTTCCGATACCCTCAGTTCCGATACCCTCGCGATCAATTCTAATCTTTAACTTCGGCTGTTGTATATATTCACGTAATACAGCAAGGCTGCAATTGAACTCAGTGCAGCGACCACATAGGTTCTGGCCGCCCATTTCAAGGCATCTTTGGCCGCATCATGTTCTTCATTGGTCACCATATTTTTTTCCTCCAGCCAAACCAAGGCCCTGTTGCTGGCATCGTATTCTACTGGCAAGGTTACCACTGAAAATACCACGGTGGCTGCGAACAAGAGAATTCCTAACAGTAATAGCTGGGGAAATGCTTCAAGGGTGAAAATTCCAACGATCAGAAGGATGGAGGCAAATTTAGAGGAGATGCCCACTGCGGGAACCAGCCTTGATCTCAATTGCAGCCATGCATAACTTTTGGCATGTTGAACAGCATGCCCGCATTCATGTGCAGCTACCGCTGCAGCAGCGGCATTGCGCTCTGAATAAACAGCTTCACTCAGATTAACAGTTTTGTTCTGAGGATTGTAATGATCTGTTAATTGCCCTGGGGTGGAAATTACTTTAACGTCATAAATCTGATTGTCAGCAAGCATTTTTTCAGCAATTTCACGACCACTTAAACCATTTCTCAGATGAAGCTTTGAATACTTTTTAAATTTATTTTTTAGCCTGCTCTGAACAAACATTCCTAACAGACCTATGATAATAATCAAAATAAAAGAACCACTCATAATATTATATTCTTAGGTTATTATTAATACATTTATAGCAAAAAGCATGCAAAGTTTTAATCATGGAAAATAAGACAGCACATATTCTGTTAATTTATACCGGAGGAACCATAGGAATGGTCAAGGATTATAAATCGAATGCGCTCAAGCCTTTTGATTTTGAAAACATAAAAGTTAAGATTCCAGAATTAAAATTATTAGATTGTAAGATAGAAACCACGGCCTTTTCAGACCCAATCGATTCATCAGATATGAGTCCCAAAGAATGGGTAAAAATTGCTGATATAATAGAATCGCGTTACGATGATATCGATGGCTTTGTGGTGCTTACAGGAACTGACACCATGTCATATACCTCATCGGCGATGAGCTTTATTCTTGAGAATTTAACAAAACCGGTAATTTTCACCGGCTCTCAGTTGCCAATTGGTGATTTGAGAACAGATGCTAAGGAAAACTTAATTACGGCAATTCAAGTGGCGGCTTCAAGAAAAAACGGTGCAGCTATGGTGCAGGAGGTTGGACTGTATTTTGAGTATAAGCTGTATCGAGCCAATAGAACTACTAAGGTTAGTTCGGAGCAATTTGAGGCATTTGAGTCAGCCAATTATCCTCATCTGGCTGAAAGCGGAGTTCATTTGAATTTTAATGAATCCCATTTGCTCCATATAAAGGAGGAGAAACCTTTAACGGTTCAGCGAAACGTAGAGGCTAAGGTTTTGGTATTGAAACTGTTTCCAGGAATAAGTCGATCCGTAGTCGAATATATTTTAAACTGTCCTGACCTGGAGGGACTTATCTTAGAAACCTATGGGGCCGGAAATGCACCTACTTCAGGTTGGTTTTCAAGTGCCGTGACCAAATTGATCGAGAAAAAAATTCCTGTGGTCAATGTAACCCAATGCATCAGTGGAAGGGTGCTCATGGGTCATTATGAAACAAGCATGCACTTAAAAAAGATGGGTGTGATCAGCGGGAAGAATATCACGACAGAATCTGCGCTGGCAAAGTTGAAACTGTTATTGGGTAATAAAGTCTCATTTGAAGACTTTAAAGCGAAATTTGAACATCCAATTCGGGGTGAGATGAACTAGTTTTAGAGTAAAAGTTTTTACAAGTAAATAATTTTTTGTTACTTGCCGCTCATATAAAATTTTGACATTTAGGAGAGGTGGCCGAGTGGCTTAAGGCGCACGCTTGGAAAGCGTGTTTATGAGAAATTGTAACAAGGGTTCGAATCCCTTTCTCTCCGCGGAAGATGTTCTTATGTTCCAAAATTTTTATATCTTTAAACCCGTTAACTAAATTTAAATAACAAACATTTACAAAAATGAAAAAAGTATTTACTATCCTTGCGATGACAGGATTGATGTTATTGAGCTCAGTTCAAAACATTTATGCACAAACAGAACCAGTGGCTGAAAAAACTTTTCATCAAGTTTTGAAACAGCGTTTTATTGAAGGTGGTCCTTTCTTTATGGGGATTGTATTGGTAACTTTGATTTTAGGATTGGCTATTGCCATCGAAAGAATCATCTATTTAAACATGGCGACTACCAACACTGAAAAATTGGTTAATGATGTAGAAGAAGCTATGGGATCTGGTGGTGTAGAAGCTGCAAAAGAACTTTGTAGAAATACCAAAGGGCCTGTTGCCTCAATCTTTTATCAAGGTTTAGATAGAATGGATGAAGGGGTTGATGCCGCTGAAAAAGCCGTTGTAGCTTATGGTGGTGTTCAAATGGGATTACTAGAGAAAAACGTTTCTTGGTTGTCTTTATTTATTGCTCTTGCTCCGATGCTTGGTTTCATGGGAACTGTAATTGGTATGATTTCTGCATTTGACTCTATTGAAGCTGCAGGTGATATTTCTCCAGCGGTTGTAGCAGGTGGTATTAAAGTAGCACTTTTGACAACTGTATTTGGACTAGTAGTAGCGATTATTCTTCAAATTTTTTACAATTACATCATTTCAAAAATTGATAGTATTGTAAACAATATGGAAGACGCGTCTATTAAACTAGTTGATCTTTTGATCAGAAACAAATAAGAGAATAAATTATGAATAGTAAAATATCAAAAATATTATCACTGGTTTCAGGATTGATCGGATTGGTTGCGATCTATTTCTTGGCTAGGATAATTATGGAAGGTGATGATGCTGTAAAAGAGAGCTTAGACTTGCAAAATAGTCTTGTTTCTCCTTTTGTATCATTTGCAAAGGTCATTTTGATTATCACGGCGGTAATTGCTGTCGCGTTCTCACTATGGAATTTGGTAAGACAACCTAAGTTACTAAAGAAGACTTTGGTATCATTAGCGGCCCTTGGGGTATTGCTTTTGATCTCATATATGATGGCCACAGATGAAGCTACAAGAAATTTATCTGGAAACATTATTAAAGACGGAGAGGCAGGGCCTACTTCTAAATGGGTTAGTACCGGAATTTGGTACTCTATGATTTTAGGAGCTATCGGACTTGGATTCTTCTTATACGATTTTGTAAAATCATTATTTTCAACAAAATAAAAAATTATGGCATTAAGAGAATCACCGGAAATTAATGCAGGGTCAATGGCCGACATTGCTTTCTTGTTACTCATATTCTTCCTGGTAACTACTACGATGGATGTGGATACAGGGATTAGCAGGAAGTTACCCGAAAAGCAGCCGGAAGACATGCCTGAACCACCAAAATTGAAAGAAAAAAACGTGTTCGTGGTAACAGTAAACCGTAATAATGATATTTTGGTAGAGGGTGAAACATTTATGACCATTGATGAGATTCGTGCGGAAGCTGTAAAATTCATCGATAATGGAGGTGGATTAGGAAACCCGATCGATGGAGCTGAACCAGCTGAGTGTGATTGGTGTGAGGGAGCGAAAGATCCTGCGTCATCAGATCATCCTAATAAAGCGATTATCTCATTAGAGAGTGATAGAGGTACTTCTTATGGTACTTATATTGCTGTTCAAAATGAATTGGTTGGAGCTTATACTGAACTAAGAAACAGATATTGTGAAAAGAAATGGAATATTTCCTATACGCAATTGCTGAAGGATTCTAAGAACAGTCCAGCAAATGAAACTCTAAAGGAGAGAATTAGAGAGGCTAAAGGAAAATATCCTCAGATTATTTCTGAGGCTGAACCAACAAAATAATTTCTTATGTCGAAGTTTAAAAAGAAGAAAAAAGGAATGCCGGGTATATCAACAGCATCATTGCCCGATATTGTATTTATGTTATTATTCTTTTTCATGGTTACAACTGTAATGCGTGAGACAGAGTTAAAGATCAAGAAACCACAATTGCCTAAAGCAACAGAAATTAAAAAGCTAGAACGTAAAAGTTTGGTGAGTTATATTTATGTAGGTAAGGTGAAAGATCAAAATGGAGACAAGATTCAATTAAATGATCGAATTGCAGATGTAAAAGACGTGAAGTACTTTATTTTTGCTGAGAGAGAGACTCATCCAGAAGATGAAATTCCATTGCTTACCACTTCGATCAAAGCAGATATTGAATCTAATGTAGGGACCATTACTGATATTAAAGAGGAATTGAGAAACATCAATGCCTTGAAGATAAATTACTCAACTTTAAAGGGTGATGTGTCCGACAATGTGAAATAATTTAGTTATCAATAAGTTACAAAAAACTCTCAATGAAAATTGAGAGTTTTTTTTTGTATACTAATTCGTGAAGGGTTCGGAGCTGAAGGGTTCACCTCCGAACCCTTCGGGTTTGCACCCTTCAGTAATATCATTAGGCTATTTAATACAACAGAAATTAAAACAAACCATGAATCTGAGCATCGATGCGATCGATGATCGACCCGAGGTCTTCAGGATTATCGACAATGTTCAAATTGTCAATATCAATGATAAGAAGTTTCCCTTTTTTATAGGTTGAAATCCAGGCTTCATAGCGTTCATTTAATCGACTTAAATAGTCAATACTAATGGTATTTTCAAAATCCCTGCCTCTTTTATGAATTTGGCCAACAAGCGTAGGAATGCTAGCTCTTAAATAGATCATAAGGTCAGGTGGTGATACCAATCTTTCCATTAGTTCGAATAGGGTCTCGTAATTGCTAAAATCTCTATTAGTCATCAATCCCATGGCATGAAGGTTTGGCGCGAAAATATGTGCATCTTCATATATGGTCCTGTCTTGAATAATATTTTTTCCACTTTCACGAATTTCCAGGATCTGACGAAACCGACTATTCAAAAAATAGATCTGCAAATTAAATGACCATCGCTCCATTGAGCCATAAAAATCATCTAGATAAGGGTTTTCAGCGACCGATTCAAAGTGTGGTTCCCATTTATAATGTTTAGCCAATAAACTAGTCAAAGTTGTTTTACCTGCTCCAATATTTCCGGCTATCGCGATATGCATGGGTTTCGTTGTTTGATTTTAGTAAAAAGTAATGGAAAGCGAAATTAAAAAAAATATAGCTTATTTCTAGCTTTTAAAGCAATTTTCACCGCTTTATTTGGAAATGATAAATGGATTCACCGTCGAAAATGAAAATGAAGGTGCTGTTTATAGAGATGGATTCAATTTCACCCTTAAAATCTACATTAATTGGAGTGACTTGATCGGCCTGCTGATAAGTAAACTGTTTTGAATCTAGGTATATAAATCCTTTTTGAAAAGGGAAGATCTGATCAATATTTTCAAAAGAATATGACCTTGTATAGACTCCATATTCGTTGAATTCGAGCACAGACTTTTTAGAAAGAATCCAAACGGTTTTATAAGTACTTACGATATTTTTAACTGAAAAGTCAGGAACGTAAAAGGTGGTAGCCTGGGTCTGCAATAACTCATTCAATCTTTGATAATCATATAAATGAAGTTTGTTATCATCCGCATAGAGCCATAGGTTGTTTTGGGAGGAATTCGTCACAAAGGAAACATTGTTGAACTTTGTTTCTTTTGTAAAATCAATCTGCTGAGTGAGTTCATTTAGATTATTGTCTAAAATGATGGCCGAGTTGAAGTCAGCGTAAAAGAGAATTACCTTGAAAGGGTTCTGAATATTAACACTGTTTAATTTTCCAGCCTTAATATTGCTATAAGAAAAAAGCTTTTTATCAGTCTTTTTGTACAAGATATTGTCTGTGACATAGTACACATTTTGAAACTCATCAATACCAATAAATTCATCCGCATTCAAGTTAGTAGTAGACGTCAACTGAGTGTTTAAAGACTGTGACTGAACCGAAATGAAACAGAAAGAAAGTAGTATAAAAAGTAAGTCTTTCATAATTTTAATTAAAACAAAATTCGAGATTGTAGACGTAGGTTAATTCTTGTGAAATTTAAGATGATTGAATGAGAATAACAAGGTAATTCCTTTTTTGCAGACATAAAAAAAGAGGCTAGCTTTCTGAATAGCTAACCTCTTGGATGTTTAAAAAATAGTAAAATTTACAGGTCAAAAGCGCTTTTTATGGCATCTACATAGTCAAGTTTTTCCCAGGTAAAAAGCTCTACTTCCAATGATTTTTCTCCTGAATAAGGTGAAGAAAAATGCTTGGTTATCACTTCAGGATCTCTACCCATATGACCATAGGCTGCGGTTTCGCTATAAATAGGATTTCTTAATTTCAATCTTTTTTCAATAGCCGCAGGTCTCATATCAAATAAGCCTTCAATTATTCTTGAAATTTCACCGTCAGAAAGGTCGGTTTTAGAAGTGCCATAAGTTTCAACATTGATCGATGTTGGTTCAGCCACCCCAATGGCATAAGATACCTGAACTAGTACCTGATCACATAAGCCGGCAGCCACCATGTTCTTAGCGATATGCCTTGAAGCGTAGGCTGCAGATCTGTCTACCTTGCTCGGGTCTTTTCCGCTAAAAGCACCACCACCATGAGCCCCTTTGCCCCCATAGGTATCAACAATTATCTTTCTACCTGTTAAACCAGTGTCACCATGAGGTCCGCCAATCACAAATTTACCCGTAGGATTAATATGGTATTTGATTTGATCATTAAATAATTGCTGGATACTTTCAGGAAGGTCAGCAACCACTCTTGGAATAAGAATGCTTACGATGTCTTCTTTAATTTTGGCTAACATTTGTTCATCCTCATCAAAATCATCATGTTGGGTTGAAAGTACAATGGTGTCGATTCTTAAAGGGACTCCAGCGTCAGAATACTCTATGGTTACCTGACTTTTTGCATCTGGACGCAAATAGCTAATGTCTTTGTTTTCGCGTCTTAGAACAGCCAGTTCCTTTAAGAGTCTGTGACTTAAATCTAAGGCGAGAGGCATATAATTTGCGGTTTCATTTGTAGCATAGCCAAACATCATACCCTGGTCACCCGCTCCTTGTTCTTCTTGTTCACCTCTGTCAACTCCCTGATTAATATCCTGAGATTGTTCGTGAATTAAGGAGATAACGCCACAGCTTTCCCCTTCAAATTTATATTCCCCTTTCGTATAACCAATTTTTTTAATGGTTTCTCTAGCAATGATGGGTGCATCGATATAGGTTTTGGTATTCACCTCTCCGGCCAATACTACCTGACCCGTCGTCACCATTGTTTCGCAAGCGACTTTTGCATCGGGGTCAAAAGCCAAAAAATTATCCAAAAGACTATCAGAAATTTGGTCTGCAACTTTATCAGGATGCCCTTCAGAAACAGATTCAGATGTAAATAAATAAGACATAGTTGTCATTTTTTTAGGAGGAAGATGAAGATTTGACCTAGGTCGCTAAAGTAGAAATACTGCTTTAGCATTTTTTATTGAGGTTGCAATCAGTTCAAATTTTTCCTCTGAATTAGAAGCTGCAAATTTAAACAAAATTAGAATTATAAACTCAAGTTATTCGCAAATAATTTTTTCGGAATGGAAATTTTGACTACAACATCCCAGCAGGTACAGATATAGAGAAATTTAAGTATGCTGTAGTCTGGTGTATTGATTTTTCTGTAAGCTTTGATTACGCAAAATTAAAATAATTCAACGTATTTAAATTTTATTTATATATTTGTCAACGAAATAAATGAAGAATCTTAGTTTAAATATGGTTAAAATGATGATGCGTTATGACACGCAGAGGATTTTTATGCTATAGATGAATAGATCATATATTAAAACCTCTGATAAAAGTCAGAGGTTTTTTTTTGCTTAAAACTGTAAGACATGATAAAATTGAAAAATAATAATGACATGATGAAATTTAACAAAATGATAAGGTATTGCCATTTACAATGATAAAAAATAACTTATTTTTGTGTCCCCTTGGCAATACCTAACAAAAATGGACATTTTTTTAAACATAAAACACTAAACAATCAAAAATATAAATTATGAGCAATCAACATATTTCTACAAAGGCCCTTCATGCCGGACATGACACAACTCAAACCTTAGGAACAAGAGCAGTGCCGATTTACCAATCAACTTCCTATGTTTTCAATGATACAGATCATGCGGCTAATTTGTTTTCTCTGGCTGAACTAGGTTTTATATATACGCGACTTAATAATCCTACCAATGATATTTTACAGAACAGGCTGGCAGCCATTGAAGGAGGAATCGGAGCTGTGGTTTTTGCATCGGGAACAGCAGCCATATCAACAGGACTTTTAACCTTGTTAAAAGCCGGTGATCATATCGTAGCTTCCAGTAGCCTTTATGGTGGTACCTATAACCTGCTAAATGTTACCTTACCCAGATTAGGTATAACGACCACTTTTGTGGATGCCTCAGATGCCTCTAATTTTGAAGCTGCTGTTCAGGATAATACCAGGGCTTTTTTCGTAGAATCATTAGGGAATCCAAAGTTGGATGTATTGGATTTAGAAGCGATTTCAAAGCAGGCGAAACAAGCAAAAGTTCCGTTTATAGTTGATAATACAGTGGCAACACCAGCACTATTGAACCCGATCAAACACGGAGCAGATATCGTGATTCATTCGTTGACCAAATATATCGGTGGTCAGGGAAATTCTTTGGGAGGTGTTATTGTTGATGCAGGAAACTTTGACTGGTCGAATGGAAATTTCCCGGAATTCACAGAACCTTCAGCAGGGTACCATGGCCTGGTATATCACGAGGCTCTTGGCAATGCATCGTATACCTTTAAACTGATACTAGAAGGCTTAAGAGATTTTGGAGGTGCATTGAGTCCTTTTAATGCGTTTCAGATTATACAAGGTTTGGAAACTTTAAACGTAAGAATCAAGCAGCATAGTGAAAACGCACTGGCTTTGGCACAATGGCTCGAAGCAAGAGATGAAGTGGCATGGGTGAATTACCCAGGATTGGAAAGCAGCCCTTATAAGGCCTTGGCAGATAAGTATTTGCCCGATGGTCAAAGTGGCATCGTTACTTTCGGTATCAAAGGAGGGTTTGAAGCTGCTAAGAAGTTTACAGATGCTACAGAGGTATTCTCTTTACTGGCCAATATTGGCGATACCAAGTCACTCATAATCCACCCAGCGAGTACGACACATCAGCAGTTGACTGCAGAACAGCAGTCAGATGCAGGGGTAGGACAAGATTTAATTCGACTTTCAGTTGGGATTGAAAATATTGAAGACTTGAAGTCTGACTTAGAAAACGCATTTAAAAGTTTATAAAAATGAATCGTTGCCGGCCTTGCATTAAGGCCGGTAACTTTTATGAAGGTTTTATTGTATTGCATCGAATAATTATGTTTCTTTGCAAAAAGTTCATTAAAATAAGATTTTGTTATAAAGAAAGGCGGAGGGATAGACCCTGTGAAGCCTTAGCAACCCTTTTGTTGACTGGTAAATTCAATTAAAAGAAGGTGCTAAATTCTACCGATTAGGAAAGATAACTCATGCGTATTTGAACACTTACTTCTTCCTTTTTTATCACAATTTCTTAAAAAGTTTAATAATCTGAAACCACTAAGTTGGTGTCAAAATATATTTTTTACAGTGAAGAAATTGAATCAATTACATTATATAGGCCTAAATAATTTTACAACAGAATCAGGGTATTTCTATGCTGATTTTGCTTTGTCATATCAGTTGTTTGGTCAGGAGCTTGGAAAAGCGCCTGTGGTATTGGTGAATCATGCCTTAACAGGTAATTCGAATGTTTCAGGAGATGGTGGCTGGTGGAATGAGCTTATTGGATTGGGAAAATTGATTGATACCAATAAGTATACGGTGATCGCTTTTAATATTCCGGGTAACGGCTTTGATGAAGTAGAAGCGAACCGAATAGACAACTATGAAGATTTTAATGCCAGGGATATTGCCAGATTGTTTGGTTTTGGTCTTGAGAAAATTGGCGTAGACAAATTATATGCGGCCATAGGAGGTTCGCTGGGCGGAAGTATTGCCTGGGAAATGTCTGTACTCTTTCCAGATTTGATAGAAAATCTAGTACCGGTAGCTTCAGATTGGAAAGCCTCAGACTGGATTCTGGCACATAATAAAACCCAGCAGCAAATATTATCGAATTCGAGTAAACCTGTGCACGATGCCAGAATGATGGCCATGCTGTTTTACAGAACAGCAGACTCGTTCAAAGAAAAATTCAATAGAACAAGAAATGAAGAGCAGGGAAATTTTAATACAGAGAGTTGGTTGTTGCATCATGGAGAAAAATTAGAAAACCGTTTTTCACTCCCGACCTATAAAATGATGAATCATCTTTTAAGTTCTGTGGATATTACAAGAAACCGCGGAACCTTTAATGAGGTCGCGAGTCAGATCAAGTCAAAGGTGTTTCAGGTAGGGGTTGATTCTGATTTTTTCTTTGTTCCTAAAGAAAATAAAGAAACCCAGAAGCTCCTGACCGAAGCGGGGGTTGAGAATAATTACGAAGAAATTAAATCAATTCACGGGCATGATGCCTTTTTGATTGAATTTGAGCAGCTTGAAAAAATACTGAGTCCGGTTTTTAGTCAGCCTAAAACGAGAAGTCTGAAAAAGAAAGGCATAAAGGTCCTCAAGTTTGGAGGGAGGTCCTTGGCAAATGGCGAAGGCCTGGAACGAGTAGTTGATATCATTAGTGAAAAAGCGAATGCCGAAGAAAATTTTGTGGTTATACTATCAGCGCGAGGATCGTCTACTGATCTTTTAGAAGGCATTTTAGAAAAGGCCAAATCAGGTGAGCATTATAAGGAAGATTTTGAAACCTTTAAAAAGTACCAGCTGGTGCCTTTTCCTGCATTAAACTTTGCACATGAATTTGATTTGCTTGATCAGATCTTTGAGGGAGTGGCCCTATTAGGAGATTATAGTGCAAAGATAAAAGACCGTGTTTTGGCACAGGGAGAAGTGCTGTCAGTAAAGCTCGTCAGTGCCTTGTTGAATGCAAAAGGAATTCTGTCTAAACCTGTTGACTCTAGAAAATTGATACTTACCGACAGCAGTTTTGGAGAAGCCTTGGTGATGGAAGATGTTTCGAAGGAAAATGTAAAAAAACATTTTGCCAAAAACGGACATGCATTACAGTTGGTGACCGGTTTTATCGCGTCAAATAGCAATGGAGAAACGACAACCTTGGGTCGTAACGGAAGCAATTATTCGGCTTCCTTGTTTGCCAATTACCTTGACGCAGCCGAATTGGAGAGTTACACCCATGTGAACGGAATTTATACCGCCAATCCTGATTTGGTGCCAAACGCTCATATGATCGAAGAGCTGACCTATCAGGAAGCCAACGAACTTGCCAGTTTTGGCGCTAATATTCTGCATGCCAAAACGATTATTCCTTTGGTAGAGAAAAATATTCCATTGCGCCTGTTGAATACTTTTGACAAGGAGAATAAAGGAACCCTGATCAAGTCGCATGCCACCAAAAAAGGAATCCGTTCTGTAACTGTTCAAAACAATGTTTCTCTGATCAGTTTGGAAGGTCGTGGTTTGCTCGGAAAAATTGGAGTAGATGCCAGAATATTTACAGCGCTTAGTAAAGGAGGCATTAACGTAAGTATTATTTCTCAGGGTTCATCTGAAAGAGGGATCGGCTTTGTGGTAGGGTCAAATGATGCGCAGCTGGCCAAAGAAATATTGGAACAGGAATTTGCCTTTGACATAAAAATGAAAGATGTCAACAGGATCTATGTAAAGGATCATCTGTCGGTAGTTTCTATCATCGGACAAAATCTGTCAAATTTCCACAGGTCATATAATGCGCTGTCGATCAATAAAATCAAACCGGTGCTGATCAATAACACGATTACCGGAGATAATATCTGCTTAGTTTTAGAAGAAAGAGACCTGAACAAGGCGGTAAATGTTATTCACGGACAGATTTTTGGGGTATCAGCCAATATCAACGTGGCTATTTTTGGTGTTGGATTGGTGGGAGGCACTTTAATAGAACAGATCTTACACAGTAAGGCTGATATTTTAAAGAGAAGAAATATCAACCTAAACATCTTTGCCTTGAGTAACTCGAAACAATTACTTCTGAACAAAGATGGCATCAACAGCGAGTGGAAATCGAGCTTACTGTCTGAAGATAAAAGAGAGTTTACAATTAACGATGTCATCGGTTTTGCGAAAAACAATCATTTGGAGAACCTGATCGCGGTTGATAATACCGCCAGTGTTGACTTTATCAAAAATTATATTCCCTTGGTTGAGAATGGATTTGATCTGGTCTCATCGAATAAGATCGGAAACACGGTAGATTTTTCATTTTATAAAGATCTACGTGCCGCCTTAAAGAGGAATGAAAAAAATTACCTCTATGAGACCAATGTAGGTGCTGGTCTTCCGTTGGTGGATACGATAAAATTACTGCATCACTCAGGAGAGAATATTACCCGAATCAATGGGGTGTTTTCAGGATCGTTGAGTTATTTGTTCAATAATTTCTCAGAACAGGACAAAGATTTCTCCGTGATTCTTCAAGAAGCGGTTGATAAAGGTTTTACCGAACCAGATCCGAGAGAAGATCTTAGTGGGAACGACGTGGCCAGAAAACTATTGATACTCGCAAGGGAGTTGGATCTTGAAAATGAGTTTTCGGATGTGGAGATTCAAAACCTGATTCCTGAGAGTTTAAGAGAAGGCGAGGCCAAAGATTTTTTAGGCAGGCTTTCAGAATTGAACGAAGAATATCAAAAGACCAAGGATGGGCAGGAAGAAGACCATGTGTTGAGGTATGTTGGGGTGCTTTCTGGAGATTTGAGTAAAAGTAAAGGAGAATTAGAAGTGAAACTGGTATCCGTTTCTAAAAACAGCTCATTGGGCCAGGTGCAAGGTTCAGATTCAATCTTTGAAATTTACACTGAATCATATGGTGAGCGTCCTTTGGTGATCCAAGGGGCCGGAGCAGGAGCAAAAGTGACGGCAAGAGGGGTATTTGGAGATATATTAAGATTAACAGAAAAAGCAGTTTAGATAAGGAGTTATTCTCTGATAACTGAGATATTTATTATGACAAAGAAAAGACAATTTGAAACGGAGGCGATCAGAAATCAACTGCCTCGTTCATCGTATAGCGAGCATACTAGTGCGATGTATGTCACATCAAGTTTTGTATTTGATGATGCTGAAGATATGAGGGCTTCGTTTGCAGAGGAAAAGGAGAAAAACATATACAGCCGTTTTTCAAATCCTAATAATACGGAATTTGTAGATAAGATCGTAGCCATGGAAGGAGCCGAAAGTGGCTATGCCTTTGCATCAGGAATGGCAGCCATCTTTTCTACTTTCGGGGCACTTTTGAGCAGTGGCGACCATATTTTATCGGCGCGTTCGGTTTTTGGTTCAACACATGCCTTGTTTACCAAGTTTTTCCCAAAATGGGGTATTGATACGACTTATTTTAATATCAATGAATCAAAAGACATTGAATCGTTGATTCAGCCAAATACCAAGATAGTATACGCTGAGACGCCTACCAACCCAGGGTTGGAAGTTATTGATTTGGAGTTTTTGGGTAAGATATGTAAGAAGCATGGGGTGCTGTTAATCATTGACAACTGTTTTGCCACTCCTTATTTACAACAACCTATCCGTTTTGGTGCAGATCTAGTAGTTCATTCGGCGACCAAACTGATTGACGGTCAGGGCAGGGTTCTAGGAGGCGTTACAGTAGGAAAGGCTGATCTGATCAGAGAGATCTATCTTTTTGCCAGAAACACAGGCCCTTCATTATCACCTTTTAACTCATGGATCTTGTCAAAAAGTTTAGAGACGTTAAGTGTTCGGGTTGACAGACATTGTGAGAACGCTTTAGAAGTGGCTGAGTATCTTGAAAAGCATGAGCAGGTGAATTCTGTGAGATATCCATTTTTAAAGTCACACCCTCAATATGACATTGCCACAAAGCAAATGAAAAAGGGAGGTAACATTGTGGCTTTTGAAGTCAAAGGAGGCCTGGAAGGAGGTAGGAATTTCCTGAACAGAATTCAAATGTGTTCCCTGTCTGCGAATTTGGGAGATACCAGAACAATAGTCACCCATCCGGCATCTTCTACACATAGTAAGTTGTCTTTAGAGGAGCGAAAAGTGGTGGGGATTACTGATGGATTGATCAGAGTTTCAGTAGGATTGGAAAATATTTCAGATATTGTA
>CAYQPI010000076.1:0-14262 GCA_964419405.1 uncultured Flavobacteriaceae bacterium | reverse complement strand
TATTTTAACATCAGCAGCCTCCTTGTTCTTTACTTTTATTTTTTTATTGGCGCTAAAGAAAACAGTTTTCTGATCTTTTGTGAAAGCTACCATGTTTTCCTGAATATCAAAACCAGGATTGTCTAACCATGCATCCTCAACGGCTAAAAGGTCTTCTTTTGAAACATAGACATCATAGTTATCGACCTTTGGGTTTTTCGTTTTTTTGGAGATGTCATTGTTGTCAACAGTGGATAAGCTTGCATACGACATGTTGAAAATATCGTCAGCGTCGACATGAGAATCTTGTGTGCCCTGCGCTAAAATTCCAAAAGGAATTCCTAGTAAAAGCACGGTCATTAATTTTTTCATCGTTCTTTTTTTAGAGAAATCATAGAGGGATTTGAGTTCGGATTAATATGTCTACAACTTAATAATTTATTTATTCACCTGATAATCCGATACTTAATAGTTATTAAGATAGTTATTAACGATTTTGAAGAGTTTTTTCTGCGTAAAATGAACCTAAAGAAGTTGTTGCAGCATCAATAAATGAACGTACATAATAGTTCATTTATTAAAATTTTGAATCATGGTCTTAGTTATTTTCTGGCGCGGTACAAGGTGCTTCAATGGGTAAGATTACTTCGGTGATCACGTGAACAATACCGTTGATGGCGATTTGATTGGCCTCATTTAAATCGATGCGAGCAGAATTACCATAGCCTTCAATACGACCATCACTTTTGACCGTAAAAGTCTTGCCGTAAAATGATTCTAATACCTGGTCACCATCGTTATTCGTTATGTTATCTAAGTCAAACTTTCCTTTAACAACATGGTATTGCAGAATATCTCTCACAAGTCCTGGATTTGAAAGTTCAGCGATATCCTGTGTCTTCATTCCCAGACAGTCGTAAAGTTTATAAAAGGCATCATTACTAGGTATAAAAACAGTATGCTGTGCCGTACCAGTATCAAAGTCTTCCACAAGAGACGTATACAACTGATCATTAACATAATTTAAGGCTTCGTTAAATTCAGAATAGTTCTTGTCAAGTATAATGTCCGTTATAGATATTAGACTTTGTTCCGGGTTTGAAGAAGCTTGGTTGACCGGATTTACTTTTATGGAATCGATGTTTTCAGAATCGCACGAATTAAAAGCGAATGAGAATAACATAACCATAAAGACATCAGTTACGACTTTCAATTTTATGAAAGGTCGTGATAAACGTTTATTTAGCGTATTTTTATGGCTTTGGTTCGAAGGCATATTGCAAAAGTAAAGATCAACTTTGGCAATATACAAATATTTTGTATAATTTTTTGTTAAAAAAGTTAGACAAAACAATATGATGATATGAAATCACTTGATTTGTCCAAACTTTTGATAGAGAGGTGACTTACATTGAGATCTCCATATCATAACTGGCAGCAGTCTTTAATACCTTTTGAATAATTTCAGGGGCAATTGATTTTTCAGGAGCATTGTCAATTGTATCTGAGACTCCGAAATCTTCGAAAAATTTGAGAAAACCCTTAGGGCTGTGAATATTAACCCATTGACACGGTGCATCCGAATTATTTGAAAATGTATGTACTGTTTGAGGGGGTAGGTTCACAGATTCTCCTTTTTTAACGATAACCGGGCTGCCGTTTACGATAAATTCCATTTCACCTTCGGTAACCAGAAACACTTCATGGAATTTATGATGTTGATGTGGAGGTGGTCCGGGAGTATGAGCTGGTGTATCACCTGTAATTAAATCGTAGTCGCCTGTTACTGCTTGTGGCTGTACCTTGTGTCCTAATATCCAACGTGCCATAATATAGTGGTTTATGAGATTGATGTCTCACAAATCTATTATATTATTTTGATTTTTCCAATTTTTATGAGACATTTGTCTCATGAATGAAATGTCACTAGAACACGGGAGGATTAATCAAAAGATCAAAACAAGGACGAAGATCCTCAATGCTGCGAAACAATTAATGTATGACGGCAAAAAAATTACACTCGAAGAAGTAGCACGAGAAGCAAAAGTGGGTAGGGCAACGATCTATCGTTATTTTCCGAATATTGAGTTGTTAGTCACCGAGGCTTCTTTGGATATACATTTTTTGTCATCAGAAGAGTTATTCGAAAAAGTGAAAGCCCTTTCTATCGCTGATCGTATTTTTTATATTCAAGAATATTACAATAACATGGCCCAAAAGCACGAACTGATTTTCAGAAGGTATTTAAGTGCGACAATTCTTGAATCGAGCAATAAGGATAAAAAGTTAAGAGGGGCAAGAAGGGTTGAATCAATGGCCCTGGCCTTGTCATCAATAAAAGGTAACGCACCTAAGAGAGATTTGGAAAATCTTAAAAATATCGCTACAATTCTTATGGGTATAGAACCTGTCATTGTGGCTAAAGATGTTTGTGGCCTCAGTAATGAGGAGTCAAATAAAACACTTCATTGGGCAATTCAAATGATCTTGAAGGGTATGGGAAATGGAAGTGATGTTTTTGAGTAGGTGTTATCGATTCTTTCATTCTTAATTTATTGATGATCAATTTGATATAACTAATTGCTTTTGAGTTTCTCCATAAATTGACTTATCTTAGGAGCAAATAACGATTATAGATGTCCAAACTTACCTGCTTAAAATGCCATTTTGAATTAACAGTTGGAGCAAAATTTTGCTCCAATTGTGGAGTCAGGGTAAATATGACAGGAAGTGGTTCTGGCGAAGGTCAACAAAAGAATAATGCTGAGAGACGTCATTTAACGGTACTTTTTAGCGATCTAGTTGATTCAACTCCTCTCTCAGAACAGTTGGATCCGGAAGAGATGAGGGATGTATTAAGTGTATATCAATCAGTTTGTACATCACTTGTTAAAAGATATGGAGGTTATGTTGCTAAATATCTAGGGGATGGGGTCTTGGCTTATTTTGGATATCCAAAGGCTCATGAAGATGATGCTCGACGAGGGGTGAGTGCAGGCATAGGTATTGTTGAGGCCATGCAAAATCATAGTGAGAAATTTCAGGATCTTTATAACATTGAGACAAAAGTACGTGTAGGTATTCACACAGGTCTTGTGGTAGTTGGAGATATGGGTGGGTCTGAAGAATTAGAGTCACATGCAATTGTTGGAAAAACACCTAATCTGGCTGCTAGAATTCAATCGTATGCAGATGTAAATACAGTCCTATTATCCAACGATACATTCAAATTGGTACAAGGATATTTTGAATGTGTAAATCTTGGTTCCCACCGGTTAAAAGGAATCTCAGAACCTGTTTTTTTACACAAGGCTCTCAAAGAAATTACAGCTAGAGAAAGATTGGAATCAAGAGGCAAAGATCTCATAGCTTTTACAGGAAGAATAAATGAGATGCAATCATTGAGAGATAGCTGGGCAAAATCAAAATCAGGGGAGGGCCAAGTCGTTATTATAAATGGAGAAGCGGGAGTGGGTAAATCACGGGTAGTGATGTCTATGAAAGAAACAGCATTAAAAGAAAAAAACACATGGCTTACGGAAGTACGATGTTCACAATATTATATTAATTCTTCCTTCTATCCTATTATTGATATGATTGAGAGAATTGTCATGAAATTTTCAGGTGATGAAGATCAAAATGAGAAGCTCGAACGTATAGAAGGATGGGCTTCTCAATACGGTATGGAGGAGCTGACAACAGTTCCATTGTTGGCTGCCTTGTTGTCGATACCGGTTTCGAAAAAATATGAAGAGCTCAATTTGACTCCTATCAAGCAAAAGGAGCGGACGATTGACTTACTGGTTTCTGTACTTTTGGAAAGAGCTAAAGAACAGCCGGTATTGTTTATTGTTGAAGACCTTCACTGGGCTGATCCATCTACCTTAGAATTATTAGATAAATTTTTTGAGGCAGGTGAGAATTCACATATATTGACAATGTTCACTCATAGACCAGAATTTAGCCATATATGGAAAGAAAGATCTGGACTTACAATGATGAACTTATCGAGGTTACCAATTAAAGACTCCAAAGAAATTATTCACAAAGCTGCTAACGGAAAAAATATTCCATTAGAAGTAGAAAATTATATTCTTGAAAAAACCGATGGAATTCCCTTGTTTTTGGAGGAGTTAACAAAAATGATGGTAGATACAGAAATGCTGAAGGAAAACAGCGGTGCTTTTGAATTAGTGGCCCCATTACATACCTTACCTGTTCCTGCCACACTACAGGAGTCTTTATCTGCAAGACTTGACAAAATGAAAGATGCAAAACCTGTAGCACAATTATGTGCTGCAGTAGGTAGAGAGTTTTCATTTGAAATGATTGATTCGATTCCAGGGCCTCATCGAGAGCAACTGTCAAATCATCTCAATCAATTGGTTGAGTCGGGTTTATTATTTCAAGATGGTAGTCCGCCAAATTCTCAATATATTTTTAAACATGCATTGATTCAGGATTCTGCCTATAAATCACTTTTACGGAGTTCACGCCGACAATATCATCAGGCGATAGCTGATTCTTTCGAATCAAGCCGTCCGGAATTGCATGACGCACAACCAGAACTTATTGCACATCATTTTACGGAGGCAGGGTCTTCATTACAAGCAATGACCTATTGGCAGAAGGCTGGCCAGTTGGCACTTGAAAAATCCGCTATGCCAGAAGCAATATCTCATTTGATCAAGGCAGTTGAGGAGAGTTCAAAATTGCCTGACGGGCCAGATCGCATGGGGGGTGAGCTTATGGCGCAAACGTATTTGGGATTGGCTAACATGCAGTCATGGGGATACGGACACCCGGATGTTGAAAAGGCATTTTCAAGAGCCAGGGATCTTTGCAAATTAATGGGTGATCCACCTCAAATATTTCCGGTATTACATGGATTGGTTAAATTTCGACTTGTTCGAGGAGAATATCAATATGGTTTAGAATTAGCACGTCAATTACAGCAAACTGCTGAGGAAGCAGATGACAAAGATTTGTTGATTGAAGCTTTATATCCAGTTGGAGCCGCTCAGTTTTGGATGGGTGACCCAGATTCCTCTATTCCAAATCTAGAAAGGTTAATCTCTTTATATGATCCTGTAGCACATCGTAATCATGGATGGATTTACGGAGAAGATCCTTGCGTGGTAGCTTATGGTCATAATCATTGGCAGCGCGTTATTGGAGGAATGTTTGGCGCTTCACAGGAAGATCTGAAAAATGCTGACAAACTGATCAAAGATTTGAATCATCCGTGGACCACTGATTATTTTCACGTATGTAGGGTTCGGATGTATGCGGCCTTAAGAGATTATGAACAAACGTTAAAGGCGTCGGAAGATTTTCGAGAATCTGCTTTGGAACATGGTTTCCCATGGTGGGTAGCTGCAGCATCAATAGTGGTTGGCTGGTCCATGGCGAATTTAGGAAACGTAGAAGAGGGGTTGAAAATTGCATCTGAAAATACTGAAATATGGCGTATGATGGGAGCCGAGCTTGCAACTCCGAGTTTCTACATGAGAGTAGCTGAAATTCATCTTTTGGATGGTAATCCTGCGAAGGCCTTAGAAGTACTTAATAAATCCCTCTCTATAATAGAAAAGACCCATGAAGGTTTATACGAAGCGGAAATACATAGGGTAAAAGGTATTGCCATATCAATACTTGGAGACAAGGAAAAGGCATTGAAAGAAATAAGCTTGGCGATTGAAATTTCCATGAATCGTAACCAACGACTTTGGCTTGTAAGGGCTGCAACGAGTCATGTCAGACTTTGCTTGCAGATGGGGAGGGAAACTTCTGAACTCAAAACTTTAGAACAAATATTTAAATGGTTTAAAGAAGGGCACAACCTCCCTGATTTAGTTGAAGCCAATGAATTATTGAAAGAGTTAGGCAAGTTGTAGTCTCAATATTATTATTAATTAAATCACCAACTAACTATGAAACCACATGTTATTATTTTGGGTGGAGGAGTCGCTGGAATGAGTTCTGCCCACGAACTTATAGAGCGAGGATTTCGCGTAACTGTTTATGAACATAAACCTGTTCCTGGAGGTAAGGCTCGAAGTATTGAAGTTCCTAATAGTGGAACAGATGGAAGAAGGGATCTGCCTGGAGAACATGGTTTTAGGTTTTTTCCTCGATTTTATAAACATTTACCCGATACGATGTCTCGAATTCCATACAAAGACGGCAACTGCGAGGATAATTTAGTAGAAACTACACGTATTGAAATGGCACAATATGGAAATCCACCAGTACTGATGGTTTCACGTTTCCCCAGGTCGTTGACTGATTTGAAAACAATATTAAAGGGAATGTCTGGTACAGATACTGGTATTACAGAAGATGATGCCATCTTCTTTGGAAAAAAGTTATGGAAAATCTTAACTAGTTGCCAAGATCGCAGACTTGCCGAGTATGAGAAAATTCCATGGTGGACTTTTATCGAAGCAGAATCACGCTCTAAAGCCTATCAGAAGTTTTTCGGTCATGGAATATCACGGTCCCTTGTAGCTGCTCAGGCTCAAAAAGCCAGTGCAAGAACAATGGGGGACATCACTCTTCAGATGTTTCTGGATATCGCAACTCCTGGAATTAGTTCAGATCGTTTGCTTAATGGGCCTACAGATGATGTATGGATTTTACCTTGGTTAAGGTATTTGAAATCTAAAGGGGTTGAATACAATATGAATGTTCAGGTGAGTGGATTCGAATGCGACGGAGAAAAAATTACCGGAGTTACTATTTCTGAGAATGGTTTTACATCAACTGTAACCGCTGATTATTATATTGGAGCTATGCCCGTGGAACGGATAGCACCACTCATCAATGGAAATATGTTAAAGGCGGATCCAAGCCTTGGTTCTATGACGGCATTGGCCGAAAATGTTCAATGGATGAACGGAATTCAGTATTACCTTTCTAAAGATGCAACTATAGATCATGGTCATACCATTTATATTGATTCGGAATGGGCGCTCACCTCAGTTTCACAGCGTCAGTTTTGGGCTGGATTTGATTTTTCAGATATTGGAAATGGTGAAGTAAAAGGAATTCTTTCAGTAGATATTTCTGATTGGGATGAAAAGGGAATGAATGGAAAGTCAGCAAAAGAATGTACAAGAGAAGAAGTAGGAAGAGAGGTTTGGGAACAACTAAAACATAGTTTAAATGTTGACGGTGCTCAAATTTTAAGTGATGATCATTTGATTAGAACATTTTTAGATCCAGATATTATGGCTTCAGAAAATAATAAAGGCATTATTGATAAAAATTTAGAACCACTTCTTGTGAACAGAATAAACACCTGGAATATGCGACCCGAAGCGTCTACTCAGATTCCTAACTTTTTTCTAGCCTCGGATTATGTGCAAACGAATACAGATCTGGCTACTATGGAAGGTGCAAATGAAGCAGCACGACGAGCTGTGAATGGAATCATTAGTAC
The DNA here is from genome assembly GCA_964419405.1 of uncultured Flavobacteriaceae bacterium. Taxonomy (GTDB): domain Bacteria; phylum Bacteroidota; class Bacteroidia; order Flavobacteriales; family Flavobacteriaceae; genus Lutimonas. The sequence goes on along the minus strand of CAYQPI010000076.1, from coordinate 6,839 downwards.
AAGTGGTGATAAGGCTACTCCTTGTAAGATTTGGCCTCTTCATGAACCAGACATATTATTCCCATGGAGAGCACATGACCAGTCAAGGTTTGATAAAGGCCTGGCATGGGATGGAAAGATATTATAATGTTTTCTTTAATTAATAATTTCAATTAACCACATATTTATGTCCTCAGAAAAAAAATCATCTCCATCTAAAGTTGCTATCCTTGGTGGTGGAGTCGGTTCAATGGCAACCGCGGTTCAACTTACAAATAATCCTAATTGGCGAGACCAGTTTTCTTCTATTACAATTTATCAAATGGGTTGGCGATTGGGAGGAAAAGGAGCGAGTGGAAGAGGTGAATACGGTAGGATTGAAGAACATGGTTTGCATGTATGGATGGGATTCTATGAGAACTCCTTTACAATTATTAGAAAACTATATGAAGAATTAAATAGAAAGCCAGGAACTCCACTGGCAACTTGGGAGGATGCTTTTAAAAAGCACGATTTCATTGTATTAATGGAGCAATATGAAAAGTCATGGCGTGAATGGCGTTTAGATTTCAAACCAAATAATCAATTGCCAGGATCTGGGCTCGGAATCCCTTCTTTATGGGAACATATTGTTCATGTGTTAGAAATTCTGGAGAATGTAATTGAATCGTCAGAAGATCGTCATCCCAAATCTTGGTTAGGTAAACTAAAGCAAAAAATCAAGGTAGTTTTAAGGACAATAGGATTTACCTTTGAAGCCATAGGTATTGAAATTGGATCGGAAATTATTGGTGCAATTCGAAATCATGCAGGATCCTTAAATGATAAAAGTGAAGATAAAAACCACTATGATGAGTTGTCTAAGAAGCTAAAAAATTTGGCGTCTTGGGCCAAAGATCATTATGGGAGTTCTCTTGATAATGACCTAAAAAGACATTTATTTGTAATGATAGATATGAGTATTGCTATCATAAGAGGGTTGATTAGTGAAGGTCTTCTTAGTGAACAGGTGGATTTTGATGTTCTTGATCAATATGATATGGTAGAATGGTTAAAGAAAAACGATGCCTCGGATGTTACATGTGAGTCTGGTTTGATTCATGGCATGTACGACCTGATGCTTGCTTACCAGAACGGTGATACCAAAAAACCATCCTTTGGTGCAGGAACCTTTATTCACTTTGCAATGAGAATGACTCTAACGTATAGAGGTTCCATTTTTTGGAAGATGCAGGCAGGGATGGGAGATACGATTTTTGGACCTATTTATGAAGTGCTTAAGAAAAGAGGTGTTGAATTTAAATTTTTCCATTGCGTTGATACCTTAAAAGTATCGGAAGACGGAGTTAATATCGATAGTATAGATATCAATGTTCAGGCAACTACTAAAGCTGGCACATATGATCCCTTAGTTGAAATTAACGATTTGTTGTGCTGGCCAGCCAAGCCTAATTATGAACAATTGAATGAAGGTGAGGAACTAAAAAAACAAAAGATTAATCTTGAATCTTTTTGGACCCAATGGAAGCCTGTTGATCAATTCTCTTTAAAACGAGGTAAAGATTTTGATATTGTTGTTCTTGGAATACCTGTTGCATCGCATCAGTTCATTTGTGATGATCTGATCAAAAGAAATACACGATGGTCTGATATGGTTAAAAACGTTCAAACAACACGGACACTTGCTCTTCAATTGTGGATGCAGCCAGATTTGGAAGGTTTAGGTTGGAAAGGTGGTAGCCCGATTATAGACAGTTATGTGGAGCCATTTAATACATGGGCAGACATGAGTCAATTGATTGACAGAGAACAATGGCCACCTTCTGCCATACTAAATAACATTGCCTATTTCTGTGGACCAATGAAAGGAGGGATTCCTCCTTTGAAAGATGTGGATGCTCCAGAAAAAGAAACAAAGGCCGTGAAAGATATGGCTATCGAATGGCTTAAGAAGAATCCTGGTTTTATTTGGCCTAAGGCTGTAAGTGCCAATGGTGAGTTGGATTGGTCTATTTTAACGGATCCTAAAGATAGGATTGGAGAGAAACGCTTTGAATCACAATTTTGGAGAGCAAATATTGATCCATCTGAACGTTATGTTCTTTCAGTTCCAAAGAGCACGCAACATAGAATGCGGACTGACGATACAGGTTTTGATAATCTTATAATAGCAGGAGATTGGACTTGGAATCCAATGAATGCAGGCTGTGTTGAAGGAACGGTCATGTCAGGTATGATGGCCGCAAATATAATGATGGGCAAACCTATTGATCAAGACATTGTGGGATATAAAAGAAGTTAAATCAAATAATTCGATCACAGGGCAAATCAATGATTCCCACGATATATGTTGAATTTGCATTCTCATGTCATTTCTAGAAAAGCGATTATTATGGGGTTTAGAATCAAATAAATTGTGCTAAATTTCTTAGGTTAGAATGAACTACAAGAACCACCCCAAAGTTGAATTGCATTTGCACTTAGATTGCTCTCTGAGCTTTGAGGTCGTGCAGCTATTAAATCCTTCCATCAGTTTTGAAACATATAAAAACACCTTTATCGCACCAGACAAGTGTATCGATTTGGGCGATTATATAAACAGGGCGGTAAAAGGAATTGAGCTGATGCAGACCAAAGAACAGTTGAGATTGGTTACCATTGATCTGTTTAAACAACTGAAGGAAGACCATATTATTTATGCAGAAATTCGCTTTGCGCCTTTGCTACATATAGCGGGAGGCCTGACCGCAGAAGAGGTGGTGGCAACGGTTAATGAAGCTGTCTCAGAGGCTATTGGCATCTATGGTGTGGATGCCGGTATTATTTTATGTACGCTCAGAAACTACAGTGAAGAGCAAAGTATGGAAACCGTAAGGCTTGTTGAAAAATTTAAAGGAACCCACGTTGTCGGCTTTGATATTGCTGCAGATGAGGCAAATTTTTTAATTGATCATCATATAAAGGCCTTTCAATACGCCTTTGAATATAAGCTTAATTGCACGGCCCATGCAGGGGAGGCCAAAGGGGCTTCCAGTGTTTGGGAAACCCTCGATCAGTTCAAGCCAGGCCGTATTGGTCATGGAGTAAGAAGTATCGAAGATCCGGAATTGATAAAGCTTTTAAAACGAAAAGAGATTCATTTAGAGGTCTGCCCAACCAGTAATATTCAGGTTGATGTATTCGATACCATCCAAGATCATTGCATTGATAAATTATACCAGGCAGGAGTTTCTGTGGGGATCAATACAGATGCCCGTGCCATTTCAAACGTGACATTAACTGAAGAGTACCATTTGCTGCAAGATGTTTTTGGCTGGGGGCAGGATGACTTTAAAAGATGTAATCTTGAAGCGATCAAACATTCTTTTGCTTCTGCAGAAATCAAGGAAAAGGTTCGTTTGGAAATTGAAAAAGCCTATAAAGGGTGAATCCCGTACCCCTGCCACTTTCTGACCTGAACTTTCTTTACAATTGCTCGCGTTGTTTCGATACAAATAAGGGGAACTTCTTAAATTTATCCGTACAAATCTGTTTTACTTCCCTATCTTAGGGTTCAAATCAACTAGAAAAACCTTAGATTCAATGGCACTTAAAGAGAAAGAAGAAGGATTAAAACGTGTTATTGGAGTAACAGGGTTGTCCTTAAACATTGTCAATTTGACTGTTGGTGCCGGTATATTTGCACTTCCTGCCATGGTGGCCATCAAGCTAGGCGGGTTTTCCGTATTCGCCTATATATTTTGTGGACTTATGATGGCTGTTATCATGTTGTGTTATGCTGAAATTGGGACCAGAGTGACAAATTCTGGGGGAAGCTATGCCTATGTGGAAGCGGCCTTTGGTGATTATGCGGGATTTATCATCAGCTGGCTCTTGGTTTTTGGATGGAGTATTTTAGGAAGTGCAGCTTTAATGAATGTTATCGCTGATTCCCTTTCTGTTGTATATCCAGTTTTTGCAGAAAAATGGGCGCGTGTTTTATTGTATTTGCTCCTTCTTGGATTTTTATTGATAACGAATATCAAAGGTGCCAAAGAAGGAGTTGCCTTTATCAAAACCATCACTATCATAAAACTGCTTCCCTTGTTCGGAATCGTCATTTTTGGAATGAGCCAAATAGATACGACAAATTTACAATGGGAACATTTACCAAGTTTCGAGACTTTTGGAAACGCTTCGCTTGTATTGTTTTTTGCATTCGCAGGATTTGAAACAGCGCTGGGAGTTAGTGGAGAAATTAAAAATCCGCAGCGAACCATCCCTTTAGGAATTTTAGTTGGAGGTGCCTTGATTTTAATTCTTTATTTGTCTTTGCAAACGGTTACCCAGGGAATTCTGGGAGCAGATATGCCTGCTGTAAAGGATGCTCCTTTAGCGGCAGTTGCCGAGCGTCTTGTAGGTTCTGTAGGGGGCCTTATGTTATTGATTGCGGCAGCGGTATCATGTTTTGGGTCAGTGAGTTCTGATGTTTTGAATACGCCAAGAGTCATATTTGCAGGTTCGAATAATGGATTGTTTCCGAAGTTTCTCGGAAAAGTGCATCCCAAATTTGCAACTCCTTATTGGTCTATTGCCTGTTTCGTAGCCTTGATATTTGTTTTTGCAGTTTGGGGAAGTTTTGAGCAACTGGCCATATTGGCCAGCTCGGCAATTTTACTGATTTATCTTATGGTGGTTTTGGCGACCATAAAATTTAAGATCAAAGAAAAGAACGATAGTGATAAGATATTTAAAATACCTGGAGGTTTATTGGTGCCTATCATCGCAATTGCCTGTATCGGTTGGTTATTGAGTACAATCAGTATAACAGAAGCAATTGGAACAGCGGTTTTTATCGCTCTGGTAAGTATTATTTACCTGCTTATGAAATGGATAAAAAAGAAGGCTGGGGTCGCCTAGAGCCAAACTTTAGCATTTGACAATAAAAGGTGTTTATAGACATTCATCTTTGTTGATCGACTCTGGTACATTTTTGTCTAGTTTTTTTGAAGAAACACCTGGTACGCAGGATGTTCACCAGCGAGAATGAGTTTTTTTCTGTTGTTTTCATCTCTTTGAAGATGGCAAAATCCGTAGGTGTTGTCAAGGTAAAAAGTGTGTTGATCAATTGGTTCTATAGTAAACTGATTTACGGTACCATCTTGATCTTTGATGGTGCATGTCAGGTCATTATTAATTGCTTGAATCTCAATGGAAGCCTCCTTGTTGTGATATGTCCCGGTGTAATTTAAAAAATCTGAACTTTCAATTTTAAATAGTTCTTCTTCAGTTCGGCTTGGGTCTTCAATAATGAGGTAGTCGTATAAGTTGGAATAAGCTTGAATGGCGGTGGATCTTCCCAGATAAAGAGATCGTAAAAAGTTAGGGCCAAACATTCTGTAATAGAAATAAGCATAATTAAGATAGCGTCGATCTTCGATGTGAAAATCAAACATTTCATCAGTCATGGTACCAAGTTTGATGTCTTTATACCATACTTTGTCATCTCTTAAATAAATAATATAATCAGCACAAACTTCAGCTACTAATTCTGAGCTGGACATAATGCTTGCCACATCAAATTGGTAGAAAGCATCTAAATACAATTTTAAGCTGTCAAGGGATTCAGGAATGTCTTCCTGGTTTGACACAAAACTTTTATAGGTATTGTCAAAAACATCAACATTCTGATATGTCGTAATCAAGTTTACGTAGTAGGGATTTTCTTTAAAGGTGTTGAGTTTGACCTCCTGGTTAACAATTGTGCGCAGCAAGGAATCAGTTTCCATCGCATAGCCAATTTGGCGATCTAAATATTCAATGTTGATGATGAGTTCGCTTTCAACTTTTTTTAGTTTCGAAATGAGCTGTTTCTTTTGTTTTTTCGCCTCATTCATGTCATTCACCTGAAGCGCAATCAAGATACCTAATACCACCAGTATGATCTCTCCAACGGCATAGCGGCTATATTTTATAAATTGATTGTCGTCGGCAAGCTTTTTACGAATTCTGCGAAAAAAAGGGGTCATAAAGGTCAGTTGAGGCTTAAATATAATCAAATGCTTTAAAAAACCGCTTTTGATTAGTAATGAGTTCTGGAGAAACAAGGTTTACATTGTAAACCTTGTATCGCTCCACAGTCAATGGCTACTTTTTAATGCTAAAAGGTGTTGGACAAAACCTAGTCTGAAAAAATCCTTATTTTTAAATGGCAAATTAGTACTGAATTCTGAGAAAGTGATAAACCTGCATGCCTATATCAAAAAAGTAGATACTTTCAGAAAACTGAAAGTGGATGAATTGCTTTTTGTTGAATACACCTGTATGCAGGAAGAAACAAAGTTTGGTATTTGGTCAGACAGCAACTATTTTGCCTTTATCACTTCAGGTAAAAAAATGTGGCGAAGTATTTATCACAATTATGAGGCCTCACAGGGAGACATTCTATTTATCAAAAAAGGAGCCAACCTCACGCATCAGTTTTTCGATGATGAGTTTTGTGCCATATTCTTTTTTTTGCCAGATGATTTTATTCAGGCTTTTATAAAGAAGCATCCGTTCCTGTTAGAGAACAAACAGAAAGACCTTTCTTCTCAGGATGCCGTTTTAAGGGTAGATTCAGATACAATATTAGATGGCTACGGAGCTTCGATAGTTAGTTACTTACAGGATGCAAAACAGATAAATGAGCAATTACTGACATTGAAGTTCGAAGAATTGCTCATGCACCTATGTACCGCTCCTGCTCATGAAAAAATGAAAGATTATTTTATTTCTCTTTGTCAAAGTAAGACCTATCATCTAACCAGGGTTATGGAAGAGAATTTTGGATATTCATTAAAGCTAGAGGATTATGCACAGTTATGTCACATGAGTTTGTC